>JBDRUN010000101.1 GCA_039801365.1 candidate division WOR-3 bacterium | reverse complement strand
CGACGCAACCATCTCGACTTCAAGCTGGACAAAGCTCATGATTCGAGTACAAATGTATTCTGAGGCAACGGGGCGTCCTCGAGTACATCCATATATGAGGCAACAGGGCTGCACTGACGCCGGCCATTCTGCGCCGCCGGCGGGGACGGCAAGTGTCGCTTGTCCCTCAGTCGCGTGTTATTATTGTCTCGTTGACAACACTCTGGTATTGCGGCGGTTCTTTCGCGTTCTGAATTCCAACAACAACTGGCAAAACCCTGCCTGACCGACTAGCCAAAAGGTCGAGCAGTCTTACGATACCGAACCCCAGCACGAGCCCGGCACCGGCAAGAACCCCGGCCCAGGCCTCACGCCTGACAACAAGACTTCCAAGAACGACCCCGGCCAACATCCCCAGCGCCGGGATGCCGAATACAACGAGACTCGACCGTAATCGCACTGCCGGCTTGAAGCTGATGACAACCGTATCCCCGACCCGTGCACCAGCCGTATTTATCGCCAGAACTGTCCTTGTCCTCTGCCCGGTCCAATTGCACATCCCGTGTGCCGGACAATGCGCGCACTCGCCCCGGGCCGCGACTTCAACCTCGGCCAGAGAACTTGCCGTCTTCGATTCGGCCCGCTCGCCCAGGACTTTCACTACCGTGCCCGACTCTTCCATACAGCATCACTAGCCTATCCGGCCTGAAGCTCCAGTCAAACCAGCCGCCACACCATCCGGCCAAGCCACCCAATAGTGGTTGCCGAAGTCACAGACCAATGACAGAGCGGCGCTACGCCCGGATGCAGGACAAAAAAACTACTAGCGAAGGAGGGTAATCAGGTTACGGAAATGCGGTGTGGAACTCTGTCTCTTTCTCTGTTGCGGCGCTCAGCCAGCGACGGCGTACTCCACTGCGCGTGGATTCTCCACCCGCTTCGAGGCGTTCAGAATCTCCAGTCCGACTACGTTACCATCCTTGTCATAGTCAAGAATTACGCCGGGCTTGTCCTCGTCGCTCTCCTGCACTTCTGCGCCGCTGAACACGACCCTCAGAACGTCCACTTCCTGGTCATAAGTTACTTTCATTCTACCCTCCAGTACTTTTCAATCCTGCTGGTCCGATACACCGTAACAACGACGAAAGCATCTGGTTGCTCGGCAACAACCACGCGCACCAGATACAGCTTTCCCTCGAACTCAACCCGCTACTGGCGGGCCGAGAGCCCGCCGTGCTCGGGAACTACCTGCTCCAGGCCTCGCATCACCTGCTCAACAATATCAGCCGGAATCTCACGCCGCACCGCCTCAGCTCGTGCGTGCTGCAAGAACCTGATGGGCTTCATAGCCTGCCGAATATTCTAGCCGGGTTCCTACTGCGTGTCCAATCAAGGCCCCGACCGGGACCAGAAGCATTCCGCCCCATATCTAAGAGGAAGCGACTCCCCCACTCAATTGGCAGGCTACAAGCCTCGCCGGTTGCGGTTACTTGGGCCGAGGGAGTTGTATGGACAGCCTGGCCGCCAGAGGCACGAACAGGAGGCATCCGAAGTAAGCGGCAAGTTGCGTCCGGAGTTTGGCGGAGAACCGTCTGCCAAGGTGCCGGAACAGAAGCAGGCCGAGTTTCTTTCAGAACGTCGCGGCCAGAGTCGGCGCGAAGCGTCGCTTCACACGAACGGATAGACTTGGGGCGGGCTCAGATGCAGAACCAGCCGTGGCAGGCCGAACACCGCACAAGAGGCACACCAACAGGAAGGAAGCGACAGAGGACTGCGTGGCCCTGCTATTTC
This sequence comes from candidate division WOR-3 bacterium, assembly GCA_039801365.1. Classification (NCBI taxonomy): domain Bacteria; kingdom Pseudomonadati; phylum Caldifarciminota; species Caldifarciminota bacterium. The sequence goes on along the minus strand of JBDRUN010000101.1, from coordinate 6,523 downwards.
CTACGCTTCCATTGCCGGATGCGCATGGCCAGGTACAGGATTCCGCCGGACACGGCAAGAAACGCAAGGCCCGGAGCAAGGATGAATACGATGTGCTTCCAGATGATGGACCAGGTGTGCAATCCGTAAGTTGTCGGTGCGAAGACGCCGGCCCGAAGCAGGAATCCTGTCACCGCCTGGATGAGAAGCGGCAGGACCAGTGTGAACCCGACAATGAGATGGAGTTTGCGCAGGAAATTCATTTCGGCTCTTCCTTTGCGTTCTCGCCCGTGTAGCGGTTGAAGAATGCCACCTGTTCCAGAGGCAGACGTTCTGGCCGGTTCTTTTCCCATTCTACTTGCTTCTCTGACAGCACCGGGCTTATGGTATCTGCGTGCCGGCCCACCAAGACCAACGTGACCACTTGCATATGATCCGGAATGCCGAGCACCTGTCTGACCAGCTCTGGCTTGTACCCGGCTATCGGGTGTGCCACAAGTCCGAGCTCAGTTGCCCGAAGGATGAGAAAAGCAGTCTGCATTCCGGTGTCGAACAAGTAGTATTCCCGGTCGCGAATGACACAGTCCGCTTCCTTCTCGGCCAGTACGGCAATAACAAGCGATGCCGCATGGCACCATTCGTTGCCCCTGTTGAATACTGGCTTCATCTTCTCAAGCATTTCAGCCGAATACACAAACACGAACCGCGCCGGCTGATTATTGAAACAGGTCGGTGCCAGTTGAGCACACTGGGCAAGGTCTCGAATCAACTCTTCAGTAATTGCAACCGGCGCAAGTGACCGGTATGCCCGGCGTTCGTTGATTGCCTTGACTACGTCCATTCTACCTCCTCACTTCTTGCGGCGGCACAAATAGATGTCCGCTTCTATCATCCTGGAGCCGGAAGCGTAGTAGTGGTGTACGAAGTACAGGTTCCCGGCGTCGTCCAGTGTCGGCTCGCCGGCAAACTGCGACACGATCGGTTCTGGCGCCATCCATCTACCAGCGCTGTCTTTCCTGCACCGGTACAGGGCCGGGCCGGGAAAGCTGTCCGATTCGCCGGTGAACCACAACTCCCTGCCGTCCGAGGAAACAAACGGCCAGCCCTCGTTCTTGGCACTGTTCACTACCGGGCCTAGGTTCACGGGTGCGTCCCAGCCGGTTGCGTTGCGCTCAAGTGTCCAGAGATCATAGCCGCCTGAGCCGCCCACGTCTGAGTCACGGTGGCAGTACATCGTCCGGTGGTCAGAAGTGATATGCATCTCGCCAATACGATATTCCACGTTGAGTTGCGCTCCGGCGTTGCGCCAGTTGCCCCATCTGCCGTTCTTTCTCGTGGCGATGTAGTACTGCGGTCCTTCACGCAGAGCGTCCTTGGCCCGCACCGAGGCAAACCACATCGTATCACCCTGAATGAACTGCGCTCCGTCCAGCGAAACATCGTTGTGGAGAACCACGCGCTCCGGCTCAGTCCAGGAATCTCCCTGCCGGGTGCACCACCAGATGCCGGTTGCTCCATCAAAAAGCTGTCCTTCGGCCGGTACTCGCGCGTCGGGTGTGAAGAAGAAGTAGAACTCCCTGCCGTCCGGCGTGATGAACGGCGAATCCTCGGCCCCGGCAGTGTTCACCGGCCCGGGCATCGGCACGGGCGCCTCCCATTCACCTGAGTGCAGGACCGGCGGCCAGGTGTCGGACTGCGGCGTCATCTTCACCGCGTCGGCTGGAATCGTCTCCCCGCGCGTCTTGAGCACCAGTCCCCTGTCGCATCCGGCAAAGAGCAAGGCCACAATGAGAAACGTCAGAGTCAGAGTAAACCTTCTGCCACACCTCCTCCCTTCTGTTCCCTCCCCCTTGCAGGGAGAGGGAAAGGGTGAGGGTATAGCCGGGTCTGCGAGGCCGCGTTTCGCTTGTGGCGTAAGGCGTGAAGCGTGTTGCGTTCTATCCCTTCACCGCAAAGCTGACGTTGTCGAATACGATGGACGGACTTCGGACCATGTGACCAGGGTAAACCCGGTCCTCGACGCCGACAACTTCCTTGAGCGTCTCATAGACGTTGCCCGCAACCATCGCATTCTTCACGTGACCTACAATCTCGCCCTTCTCGACCAGCAGCCCGGGTGAGAGACCAATGGAATACTCGCCGGCCAAGATGTTGCCCGAATGTGCGCCCATCGCGCCGGCCACGATTATCCCTGAACCCATTTCCTTGAGCAGTTGATCAAAGCTCAGCTTGCCCGGCTTCACGGTCAGGTGTGCAAGCTCCGGCCCGGGCCGAGTGGTTACATCCTGCCGGTAGCCGTTGCCAGTGGGTTCCACCCCGTTCTTCCAGGCATAGTACCGGTCATGATAGAAGCTGCGCAGCACACCAGCTTCGACAATCGGCCGGTTACGGGTCGGCGTGCCTTCATCGTCAAACCCACGTGCACCAGGCATTGTGTCATTATGCGGTTCGTCCACCAACGTAAGCTGGTCAGAAAACAGCTTCTCACCTAACTTGCCCAAGACCGGCGATACTTTCTCGTAAACTGTCTGTCCGCTGGTGGCTGCGGTCAGACGCCAGAACAGACTGTAGGTGGTATAGGGCAGAAACATCACCCTGGTCCTGCCTGTCTTTGCCTTCACTTCCTTCTGTGACTGGTTGAACGTATCTGCCACGAACGACAGGTCCTTGTCCGCCGCAGGCACAAAACCTTTAGCATCGGTAATGTGCATTATTGACGAGTACGATCCCGGATACATCACCGCGAAGTAGTTGGAGTAGCTGGAGAATCGGCAGACAAGGTCTGTTTCTCGACTGTTCAGCACCCGGATTGTGGTAATGGTACGGGCCGCACTGGTGTTCACCTGAGCATTGACCCTGGCGGTCAGAAAGTCGCATATTCTTGCACACTCGTCAGCCAGTTTCTCGGTAGTGAGTCCTTCGATGCCCGGGTCATAGGTATGCAACTGACCAGCACTTCTGGTCAGGGGCAGTTCGTAACCCGCCTCCACACCGGCTTTCAGGCTAATGAGCGAGTTCTGCACCAGTTCCTCGCGGTCAATCAGGTTGCGGGTATAGGCAAGTCCCATCTTTCCGTCTTTGAATAGCATCAGGCTGACACCGGACTGACGCGAGCTTTCGATGTCCTTCAGTTTGGCGTTCTCAAACGACACGCTGTCCGTGACCGTGTCGCGGGAATAGACGGACACTGCGTCCGCGTACTTTCGGGCAAGTTCCAGAAGTCTTTCCATTATCTGCCTCCAATCACCAGGTCTTCAACCAGTACGTGCGGCGCACCGTGGCTGGAGCGGATGTTGGTCTGACCTTTGCCGCAGCCACCGATTTCTCCGAGCTTCAGGTCATTACCTACTGCCTTGATGCTTTCCAGCGTGTGATACAGGTTGCCGCCGATGTTGATGTCACGCACCATCTGACCGGATTTGCCGTTTTTCACGACAAAGCCATACTGCGCACCAAAAGTGAAGTTCTCGCCTGAAGTCTGTCCGCCCATCGCGTTGCACAGGTACAGGCCGTCTCCCAGCTTCTCCAGGAGTTCTTCCAGTCTGTACGGCCCCGGCTCTATGTAAATGTTGCCCATTCTGATTATCGGCGCGTACCGGTAGTCCTCGGCGACGCAGTGACCGGACAGCGGTTCGCCGAATGCGGCCGCGGTCCGGCGGGAATGCAGCCGGCCCACAAGGACACCGTTTTTCATCAGTTGCGTAGGTCGGGCTGCGACGCCCTCATCATCGTACTTGTAGAACCCAAGCTGATTCGGCATGGTCGGGTCGTCCTTGATGTTCACCACGTCGCTGCCCAGCTTTGCGCCTATCTTCATCTTCTCCCGCATGGTGGGCGAGTCCTCAATCAGGTCCGCCTCAGAGAAATGTCCGAACGCCTCGTGGGTGAACACGCCGGCAAGCTTCTGGTCCAGAACTACCCGATAAGTTCCGGCCTTGACCGGCTCGGCTGAGAGCAAATCTTCGGCCAGCTTCACCCGCTGCGCCATGTCGGCCTCGCGACCGACAAGTCTGCCATACCCGTCACTGCCGCCAAATCCGACCCGCACGGTCTGCGTCAGCGTGCCTTCCCTGGATATGATACTGCCAAGGATACGCACCGTGACGAGCTCTTCTTCTATTTCCGTACCCTCGGTACTGACAAAGGTCTTCTCCCGGGTGAGCTCGCCGTAACCAAGCTGCGTCGTTGCTACCTTTTTGCTCGCCAGTGCCATATCGTTGTACTTGCGGGTTTGAGCCAGCTTCTCATCAATGCTTACCTTGCGCGGGTCAATATCGAGCGTGGGCCGAAACACCGCTTTCACCACCTCGGTTCGAGCAAGTCTCACCGGCTCCTTGGCCTGCCGGCCAACCAGCTTCGCATTCTGGATGCAGGTGGCAACAGCCTCGGCCGCATCCTCGGGCTTAGTGAATGCGATGCTGGACATCCCGCCGCCAGCAAGAACCCGCAGCACATACCCATCGGTCGAACTCGACGACAACCCGGTCAGCTCCCTGCCGTTGAAACTGAACTTGGTCTCACGTACCAGTTCGTAACGCAGGTCGGCATAATCGGCCGCAATCCCTGAAAGCATCGCCTTCAGTTTCTCAAGCATATTCACATCCTTTCATCGTCCAATCCAAACTGTAAGACCAGCGGTTGCGAAGTCAAGCCAGTTCAGCGCACGACCACAAATCGGCGTGGGATACTACCGCCCGCTTCCAGCAGCTCATGTGCCGAACCAACGTAATAGACTCCCGGCGACGGCCGTTTGCGCTCCTGTACCACCCGCCCGCACACATCGGTAATCAGCACACCCGAAGGCAGCCGATCCAAACTGCGCACCAGTGTCGGCCCTGTCGGCTGGTGCCTAAAGCCTGTTCTCTTGTCCCCCTTGATGCCCGGATGCGTGGCCTCCCAGAACCGTTGGGTCAACTCGGCCAGAAACCGTTGCGCAATTCCTGGTGAACCGGTGACAATGACATTCTCATCGTTCTGAGCATTGCCTGCGCCGGACCAGTTGGCCGAGCCCGCGACGGTGGTACAAGAGTCAATTACCATTATCTTCTCGTGGATTATCTTCTCGCCGAAAGGCACCGAGTCCTCGTACACTGGAATCCCGTTCGCGACAAGCCGCGGGTACTCCGCACCCTGAGCAAATAGCCCGCTCTTGTCGATCACCCCGCCGACCCAGACCGAGTCCTGCCACCGACCAATCATCGCGTCACCAAGTCCATCGTGGGTAAAGGCGAATATTCCGAACAGGACGTGGCGCTGCGCCTGTGCGGTCAGCCGGGCGATTGTATCTACCGGCCGGTCCTGGGGCGAGAAATAGACGCACGCTGGGTAGCCGTCGAGCAAGAATTGGTGAGTCGGCTGGACGTCTTTCTTGGCACTGTGGAACTTCGCGTTCGCCGGCTCGGGGTCTGGCCCGGTTCCACCCCACATCTGCTCAAACTCTAGCCGGTAGGCCCGTGCCAGCCCGGAATGCGGAATCTCCAGCGCGCAGTCGGCCCGCAGCTCACCTTCGTTGGGATTGTAGGAAGCTACCCATACCCAATCGTTGGTTGAATCATCATCAGCCAAGTCACGCACTGCGAACTTGTTGTGCATAAGGTCGTCGGGACTCGGGCCAATTGAGTCCGACCAGACCCTGATGCCTTCAGCCCGCACCTGTTGAACCCAAGAATCGTCCAGCCGGGTGTTGTCGGTCACAATTCGTACCTTCACCCCCCGGCGGTGGGCGTCAATTATCGCCTGCACTACGTCGGCCCGGGAAGAGTTGTAGTGACAGTAGTCCAGCGAGTAGCGCGCCTGGCCAATAAAGTCAATCAATCGAAGCGCCAGACTGTCCTTAGCAAACCACACTCTTACCGTGTCTGGATCCGGGTCCGCAGTGCCAAACCACATCTCGTCCAAGAAGCAGCGTCGCCTCTGGCTCATGCCGGACGGCGCATACGTCCGCACCCGGAAATCAGCCCACGCCGCCTGGGCTGGCGCACGCACCGAGTCCCGCACACTAACCCAGCCCGAAGAGTCCCGGGAATAGGTCGTGCCGCTGCTTGAAATATAGGTAGAATCCTGCTTGCGCCAACTCACCCCGACACCAATCGACACTTCAGGATTATCGTCCCAGGTACGGCAGGACAGGACGTACCATAATCCGGCCTGGACTGGAACCCGCTGAATCAGACCGTAGTTGTTACCCGCAGCAAGTTCACGTCGCACAAACTGGCATGAACTCCGGCCCTGAAACACTGTGTCCGTTTCCCTGAATACTCCAGTCTTCGACCGGTTTTCAACTGACCATCCGGCCGGCGTCGAATCGTCGAGCCAGTCCTCAAACCCAGGATTCACAAGCAGATTGCCGGCAAAGACAAGACCGCTGGCAACAGTTACGAGCCACGTTACCTTGAGCATAACACAGAAGTATAACCGATATGTGTGGAAGGGAAAGTCCCAAGAACGTTCCTGCGGGCCGGCCAAGGCACATCGTGACCCCCTGCCTGACGCTTGCGCGTTTCATATGATACCCGTAGCGCCAGCAACTCGTCAAGGTCGAGCG
>JBDRUN010000100.1 GCA_039801365.1 candidate division WOR-3 bacterium | reverse complement strand
GGCTCTCTGGTACACGGTGCTACAACGGCTGGGGCTGTGCGTTCTCAGACTTCGACAATGACGGCGATATGGACCTTGTTGTGGGCTCAGGCTCGGGCGTGCGGCTGTTTCGAAATGACACCAGAAATGGCAACCATTGGCTCAAGGTGAAAGTCATTGGCACAAAAGCAAACCGTGTCGGCATCGGTGCCCGGGTCACTGTCCTGCGCGGGCGGGAAAAGTGGACACGTGAAGTCGAGGGCGGCAAGGGTACGACGAGCCAGCACTCACTTGTCCAGCACTTCGGTCTGGGCAAGGACAGCCGTCCGGTTCTGGTTCAAGTTCGCTTCGGTCCGAGCCGGGTTGTCACATTCAAGAATGTAGCGCCTGACAAACTTCTGACTGTCGTAGAACCTTAGCCTGATTACAACTGTAATCGCTCGTCACAGGTGCTATGGGTCTTTTTGTCATTCCGGCGCGCTGCTTCCCTTTCCCGGACTTGGTTCTTATTCTGTCAGCCCGGTCTCAACGCTCAGCACAACACTGGTGAGTTTGTGCTGCATTTGACAATGAAATCAATCGATGCAGGACGTTCATTCAGTTCTGAGCGAACATCTGCCATGGCGCATCGTGGACAAGGGAGAAAAGACCTTTGCACAAGTGATTGGCACACAGAATGATATAACACTGCAAGTACTGTGCAATGCGGAGACAAGCACAGGGATAGGGGGTTACCCGGTGACCTAGGGAGTGACTCCCTATTTGAGTCGGATTCTGAAACCAAGGCTGAGACGCGAGGTTAGTCAACGCTTGAGTTCAGGGCTGAGCCAGCGTTTCAGGCGGTTTCTTAAGTAGTTGATAAGCTGGGGCTTGAAATAGTCCGTCACAGCACGGCTCACAGCCTGTCTGACAAGGCAACTCAATCTGGTTCACACCTGTCGGCTCAGGCACGAGCTCATGCGACTTGTGAGCCGGTTTGTCACATGTCGGATCAGTTTCTGGTTCAGCTTGGGCTTGAGCCTTGAAGTCAGCTCGTAAGCAACCAGGTGTCACTCGGCCGGCATACCGGGCCAGTCGGAATCTCCGACCGAGAGCATTGTTTCTTCTTGCAACGGTCAAGGAAATAGAACAAGGGAGCAGGAAAAGAGTACCGGATTCCAGATACTGGGCGCCGGAGGACGCTAATCCCCAGGTTTCGTGCTATGGTTATTCTCGCCGGGCAGTCGAAACTTGCCCATCTTTTTCAGGTACACGGCAAGGTAGTTCAGGAAGGATACGACGATCAGAACCGCAACGGTGTAGTCCACGTAAGGCTTGTACGTTCGCAGGTAGGCAAGGTGCGTTGGTGCCGAGGAGTTCCCTTCGGCAGGGACCAGTATGTAGTACACCATGAGCAGTGCGAATGCACAGCCGGTAATCTTACCGAGTACATCAGACGAGACCAGCGAGCCGCGGGTTTTCATAATGACAAGGCTGCCGGCCAAAATAAGCATGTCGCGAAGGATAGCCGCCGCGGCAATGTAAATCGGCAGACCTGATAGGTACACCAGGGTGACGAGCACTGAACCTACCCAAATTTTGTCAACCAAATGGTCGAGCACTCGGCCCAGGTCAGAGACCTGATTCAGACGGCGGGCAAGGTAGCCGTCCAGGGCGTCGGTTGCCCATGAAACAAGCATCAGGCTGAGTGCGGGGATGGACTGGCGCTTGATAAGCAGGAGCAGAGTCAGGGGCAGCAGGAAAATGCGGGAAAGACTCAGGAGGTTTGGAATGGTAATCAGGCGCCGTAACGAGGGCGATTCACTAAGTGCTGGTTCTGTCAACCCGGGGTTAGTTTCAGAGTCGGTTCTCATCGGTCTACGTGCGTTTGAGCATTTCCCGGGCATGGGCCAGGCTCGTCTCAGTGACTTCGGTGCCGGCGCTCATCCGCGCCAGCTCGCTGACCCGGCCGGCATCGTCAAGACGCTCGATTGTTGTGCGGGTACGACCTTTCTTCGTTTCCTTAGCGACCAGGAAGTGACGGTCGGCAAACCTGGCAATCTGGGGCAGGTGGGTTATGCACACAACCTGTTGGGTGCGTCCAAGACGGGCGAGGCGCCGACCAACCGCTTCTGCGACGCGGCCGCCGATGCCAACGTCCACCTCGTCAAAAACCATGGTTGGGACAAGTGCGACACCGGACAGAACGCTTTTCAGGCTGAGCATGATTCTGGAAAGCTCTCCACCGGATGCGACCTTGCGCAGCGGCCGGAGTTCCTCACCCGGGTTGGCCGAGAACAGGAACTCTACCTGGTCAAGTCCCGAAGGTGTGAGGGAATTCGGCCCGGGTGAGTCAGGTCCTGTGAGACTCACGACAAGCCGGGCCTTTTCCAGACCAAGTGCGGTGAACTCGGGCTCAAGTTTCGCTTCCAGCTTGCGGGCTGCCTGTTTTCGGCTTCGGGACAAGTCCTGGGCCTGGTTCAGCAGGTCGCGCTCTAGCCGGGCGATTTCCCGATGCAGTTCTTCGCAACGTGACTGGTCGAGCTCGAGCGAGCCGAGTTCAGCGTTCAGTTGGGATTCGAGCTCAGGCAGGCGGTCGGCCGGCACCTGGTACTTCTGTTCCAGTTTCTGGAGCAGGAAAAGTCGGGCGTTGACCTCTTCCATGCGTTCGGGCGAGAACTGGATGTTCTCTCGGTAGGAGACAATCTCCCGCCACAGGTCAGCGAGGGTTGCCTCGACCGTGGCAATGCCGTCACGCGCCGGGCTGAGCGATGGGTCGAGTCCACACAGTTCGGTCAGCTTGCGGCCAATCGCTGAGATGAGTTCCTGAGCTGAGCCTTCTCTTTCCGAAATCAGATTTTCAACTTCCCGTGCCAGTGTATAGCGTTTCTCTGAGCTAGCCAGGAGTCTGTGTTCCTGTTCCAGTTGCGCAAGCTCGCCGGGCTGGACCCGGGCTGAGGCTAGTTCTCTAGCCTGATATTCGGTGAGGTCACGGCGTTGCCTCTTGGCGGCAAGTTCCTGCTCGAGCGCGGCCAGTTCCTGGCGCAGCTTTTGGAGTCGAGAAAAGCCTTGTTCGTACTTGTCGCGCGGGCCGATAAGCCGGCCGAAAAAGTCCAAGGTCTGCAAGTGCGTCTCTGGCCGAAGCAGAACCTGGTGCTGGTGCTGGCCGTGGAGGTCGACAAGACAGTCGCCGAGCCGACGCAAGGCGCTGATGGTAATGCCGGAATCGTTGGCATAGGCGAAGCTCCTGCCGCTGCGGTCATGCCGGCGGCGGAGCAGCAAGATGCCGTCGGTCGTGAAGAGCCCCAGTTCGTTGAGAGCTTCGGTTGCCTGGGAAGAGATATCTTCGAACCGGGCCTGCACTTGAACTTCGGACTCGCCGGTCCGGACAACATCGGCATCGGCCCGCTCACCGAGTACAAGCGATAGCGCGCCGATAATTATTGACTTGCCGGCACCGGTCTCGCCCGTGAGGACATTGAGCCCAGGGCCGAACTCGATTGTCAGGTTATCAATGAGCGCGTAGTTTCGTATCGTCAGCTCGGTCAGCATGTTGTGCAGGCGCGACCCAGCAATGCAGAACCTTGAGTTCTCTTAGTTCGTCTTGAGCAGCTTGTTGTCAGCCGTTTCACGGAACTAGACCTGGCTTCCTGACCACTTCATCTTGTTGCGCAGAATGCTATAATAGCTCTTCTTCTGCGGTGTGACCAGCCGGACTGAGAAGCCAGCCTGCGTGATTCTGATCGGTCGGCCAACAGCAATCCGCCAGCGGCGCTGACCATCGAGGTTCAGAACCGCGGTATCAGAGCCTTGCGCGAGCGAGAGTTCCAGCTTTGTCTCCGGCGGCAGGATAAGGGGCCGCGCGGCCAGCGCATGGGGAGCGAGCGGGGTCAGGAGCATTGCCTGCATTGTCGGGTACACTACCGGTCCGCCCGCAGCGAGCGAGTACGCGGTCGAGCCGGTCGGAGTCGCTACCACGACCCCATCGCCGACAAAGCGGTTGACAAATGTGCCTGCGGCCTGGGCAATGACCTCAATGACACGGCCAGCCGGGCCCATATTCAGGGCGCAGTCGTTTAGCGCAAATCCGCGCTTAGTGTCGTACCGACATTCGAGCACCATCCGGTGTTCCTCAGTGTGCCGGCCCTGGGCGAACGCACGGATGCCTTCACGGGCTTCAGCGCCTGAGAACTCGGTCAGGAATCCGAGTCCGCCGAGGTTGATACCCATGATGGGCTTTTCGCTGCGGCCAACTAGCCGGGCTGCTAGGAGCAAGGTGCCGTCGCCGCCGAGGGCAACAACCAGGTCTGCCTCCCGAACCAGACGGCTCGGGGCAAGACGCTTTGCCCGGACCCGCAGGTCCAGACCAGCCAGAACCAGCGGCTTGTGGCCTTCGGATACAAACCAGGACACAAACCCGGATAGGAACTTTGCGGCGCCAAGCTTGTGCGGGTTGACGACAAGACCGATGTTCATTAGGCCTCCTTGGGCAAGAAGAAGTACCGCGCGCGTCCAGCAAGGTCGCGTTCAATCGTCGCGGTCGGTATCAGCTTCGCCAATCGTCGTGCCTGTGCCGGCGCAATCTCCAGCGCAAGCAGGCCGCCAGCCGCAAGCAGTTTCGGGCCTGCTCGGACAAGCATCAGCACGATATTAGTCCCATCTGGTCCACCATCAAGTGCGGAAATGGGCTCAAAGTCTCTGACCCTGGACTCGAGCCGGGGTAGCGTACTGGTAGGCAGGTAGGGTGGATTAGCGATAAGCAGGCACACCCGGCTGCGCAGTCGGCAGAGTGCCGGGTGGTCAAGGCTGTTGGCGCGGACCAGCCTGAGCCGAGAGCTGACACCAAGAAGCTTTGCATTGCGGCGGCAGACAGTAAGTGCGGCCGATGATGAGTCCACTGCCAGCACCCGGACTCGGGGAAACATGCGGGCAAGCGCGATGGCGATACAGCCAGAACCGGTACCGTAATCAACGACGATTGCTGATTGCCGACTGCCGATTGCGGGCTGAACGCGGGATGCGGCGCGTAGGACAAGTTCCTCGGTCTCAGGCCTCGGGATGAGCACGCGGTGATCCACGTACACTTCGAAATCAAGGAACGGTGCGGAGTGAACCAGGTACTGGACCGGTGCGCCGGCCTGGCAACGCCGGACAAGATGCGAAAACCGGCGGCAGACCCGGGCTGGGACCGGAGCATCATCAAGGTATAGCTCGTGCCGGCTCCGCCGAAGCAGGTGTTCAAGCAGGAACTCGGCTTCGGTTCGCGAAATGTGTCTGCTTGCGGCCCGGACCAGCTCGGCCGAGTTCACGCGGTGTCGGTCGCCAAGTTTCTATCTGATTGTTCGGACGAGCCAGCCCGTCCGGACTTCCGCTCAAGGCCAAGTGCCTTTTCGGCCTCGGCCCTTTCCAGGGCGACAAACAGCCGATCCAGTTCACCTTCGAGCACGCGGTCAAGCGCGTGCACGGACAGTCCGATGCGGTGGTCAGTTACCCGGTTCTGGGGGAAATTGTAGGTGCGGATTTTCTCGCTGCGGTCGCCAGAGCCAATCTGGCTGCGCCGGGTCGCGGTGGTCTTCTTCTGCTCCTCGTTGCGCCGGGCTTCGAGCAGTCGGGCCGCGAGCACCTTCATTGCTTTAGCCTTGTTCCGGCTCTGGGACCGTTCATCCTGGCACTGGGCCACAATTCCGGTCGGTATGTGAGTAATGCGCACGGCCGAGTCGGTGACGTTGACATGCTGACCGCCGTGGCCGCCGGCGCGGAAAACGTCAATACGCAGGTCGGACGGGTCAATTTTGAGTTCAACTTCCTCGGGCTCAGGCAGCACTGCGACCGTAACGGTCGAGGTGTGGATGCGACCTGAGGCCTCGGTTTCGGGCACGCGCTGGACCCGGTGTACGCCGGACTCGAATCGGAACCGGCGATAAGGTTCGGCGCCTTCGACCGCGAAGATTATCTCCTTGAAACCTTTGAGCTCACTCGGCCGCGAGCTCATGACATCCAGTTTGAGCCCATGTTTCTCAGCGTAGTGGGAGTACATGCGGAAAAGGTCGCCGGCAAAGAGCGCTGATTCCTCACCACCGGCTGCGGCGCGAATCTCGACGATGCAGCCCTTTTCCCAATCAGGCGAACGGGGGACAAGGGCATGTTCAAGCTCAGCCTCAAGCTGAGCCAGACGGTCCTCGAGCTCGGCCAGCTCCATCTCAATGAGCTTGCACAATTCCTCATCGTCGGTCTCGGCCAGCATCTGCTTGGTGTCCTCGATTTCGCGTTCCACCTGAGCGTACTGCTCGAGCCGGGCGATTAGAGCAGTGGCCCGGCGGTACTCTTTGGTAAGACTCTGCACCCGGGCTGGATTGGCTATCGTCTTCGGGTCGTTGAGCTCGGCTTCAAGTTCCTGCACGCGCTGAATCGTGCCTGCCAGCCGGCGTCTGAACTCCGCAGCAGTAGCCGGCATTCGTCTGGCTGCCGGTTTTCGTTCAACGATGGACGAATCTGTGTCCGTCATGAGGGCTCTTCTACTGTCCGGTTAGTGAAACCACGCGCCTGACCCCAGAAATCCGGGGCGGCCGATGCGTACTCCACGCTTCACACTCCACGCCGAACGCCGGGGTCCTAGTTCTGACGTAGAACTCGGCGCGAAATGTGTAGCATGTTCCAGCATGGGCCATTATCTTGGCGCTGCTTCCTCTGTCAAGTTTGTGGTAACGGTCAAGACGCAAGGGAAAGCGCGGTGGAATTGCGGATGGCACCGGAACAGGTCGTCTTGAGTTCTTTAGAGCGGTCTCGTTGGCCGAGACGCCATACTGTCCGCCGACCTTATCATTGACATAAGTCCGGCTGGGCCGATAATTGATTGCGAGCCGAGAGAACCGAGAACGCTCACAGGGTTACCTCGCAAGACTACGGACGACGGTCCGTTATCTCTTGGTCCGCAACGCTGTCCAGCGCAACGGCGGTCCGCCGGGCGGCGAAGAAGAACAAGACTGCCATGCAGGAGGTAATGTGAAAGTCTGTAGAATCTCCCTACTCGTGCTTGTGATGCTTGCTGGCTCAGCGCTGGCGGTGACTTACTACAGCACCAACGGTGGCGGTAACTGGAGCGATGCTTCCAAGTGGTCGCCGAGCGGAGTCCCGAATAGCAACACAGATGACGTTGTTATCCAGTCTGGTCACCCGATTACGTTGAATGGTAGTTACAGTATACGTCACGTGACGATAAACAGCGGTGCGACGTTTACGGTGAGTTCAGCGGTTTATCTCTACATCTACGGGGACTGGACGAACAACGGTACTGCTACGTGGACGAACGGGTATGCCGATTTCCGGGGCTCGGCCGCGCAGTCAATCGGTGGCAACAACCCGACCACGTTCTACTACCTGTATCTCAACAAGGACGCTCTGGCCAACACGGTAACGATGAACCAGGCTGTGACCGTTTCGGCGGCAGCGGCCGGTGCGTTGGATATCAACGTCGGGACTCTGTCCACCAACGGCAACAGCCTGACTGTGAACAGCACGAATGCCTCAGTGACGGGCGACGGCACGCTAAACGGGCAGCTTGACATCAATACCGGCGGAACGACCACAATCTACAATCTGGACCAGTCGAACACCGCGACGGGGCTCGGCACTGTCTCGATCGGCCCGGGCACGACGGTCAATATTACGATGACGCACACGATTGGTCGGTACAGCACCTACAACCACACCTGCAATATAAGCGGCGGGACGGTGAACTACAACGCCACGGGAGCCAACGTTAATCTTTCCTTGTGGCTACCGATGAACACGTCGAACGGAGTCTTCGCGACCGGCGGGACAATAACTTTCTATGGTACGGTCCAGACGACCTATTCCGGGGCGATCAGCGCCACGGGAAGCGCGGTCGTGAAATTCGCCGGCAGCCAGAGTTCATACTATAACACGTCCCAAAACTCCTCCGGCGGCACGCAGGTCGGTCTGCACACTTTTGCTGACCTGCGGATCGAGAAGACCGGCGGCGCGAGTCTAACCTTCCGACCCAATGGTTCAGTATACTTGAACGGCGACTTCACCGCCTCGAAACTGACTGTCAACTCGGGTGCCGTGTTCATACTGGCTCAGAACTACTTCGCCAGTGGACGCGGCTACGTCCTTGGGGATGTTACCAACAACGGCACAATTACCATCGACCCGGCCGACAATGGTTTCTACCGAGTGTCTGGCGACTGGACCGGTAACGGTGTCCTCAACGCCGGGACCAAGCTGGTAGAACTCACCGGCACTGCGACCAAGAATCTGGCTGGCGGGCCATTCTACGACCTGACGGTCAACCGCACGGGCGGCGGCGCAGTGATGACCGGTAACGTAACGGTCCAGCGCAATTTACTGGTGAGTGCCGGCACCTTCGCCACTGGTGACTATACGCTCACCTTGGGCACGACTGGTGCCTGGGGCAGCGTGACAGTGGCGAGTGGTGCGGCTTTCAATGCTGTTGGCACCGGGTTTGGCCGGGCCGGCGT
>JBDRUN010000099.1 GCA_039801365.1 candidate division WOR-3 bacterium | reverse complement strand
CCACTGGCCGGTTTTGGCCTTGTTTTCGCGTTCGGGTTTAGCGGAATCGTCCTCTTTTTCCGGCGCACCCGTGCCCACATGAGCCTGGCCATATTCTTCGTGCTCTTCTCAGCCACGGTCATTGCCTTCTTTGTCCTTGACCGGTACCGGCTGCCCGCAGTAACTTCGCTTGCACCGTTCGGTGGCGGGATGCTAACACAACTCTGGAACTGGTTCAGGCAGAAGCAGTATCCCCGGCTCGGTGCCGGGCTCGCGCTGTGCGCCGGGTGTTTTGCGCTGACACTCTACCCAGTTCAGGGCTCACCAGCCGCGACCCAGGCGCAGTCTTTAGTCAATCTCGGTGCTACCTACCTTCAAGAAGGAGACACAAACAAGGCGCTGGCCGCTTTCCACGAGGCCCTGCGCATCCAGCCAGGCCGAGCGGAGGCACTCCGCAACCTCGGTATCCTCCAGCTCCACCAGGGAAACCACGCCGAAGCGCTAGTGAATCTGGAACTTGCCGCCCGTGCTGAGCCGCTCAATCCGTTCACTCACTACTACCTCGGCACGCTTCGCGAGGCCCGAAACGAGCTTGAATCCGCACTCACCGAGTACCAGCGAAGCGTCGAACTCAAGCCTTCGGAACCGAAATTCCGCTTCGGCCTTGCTACCGTTCTACAAAAGCTGGGCCGGTATCTTGAGGCACTCGCGCATTACGATACCCTGCTCAGAGACGCACCGAACAACCCGGTCGTGCATCACAACCGGGCCGTGGCCCTGTACCACTTGGGGCAACACGACTCAGCCCGGGCTTCACTCAACGCCGCCCGTAAGCTAGGTGGCCCAGTGAACCCCGAATTTGAACGTCTGCTGCGCGAACGTCTTGGCCGCTGACGAGTACAGAATCTAAGAAGAAGCCGTGACAAACGTCAAAGAACGCAAATTGAGAACCATGAATTTGAAGGCGCAATGGGTATACCTCCGAAGCGAAGCGTACCCCGATGGAGTTATACTAAAGAAGGGTAAGGTGCGAATCTCGCCGGATGACCGTGGCTTTCTATTTGCCGACGGCGCGTATGAGGTAATCCGCAGCTACTCAGGAAAGCTGTTCCTACCTGAGAAGCACATCGCCCGTTTCCGGCACAGCCTTGACGCTCTCCGGATTCCATTTTCGGACACCGCAAGCATGGCCGGTATCATCAGAGAGCTTGCAGTCCGGAACGACCTTGAGCACTCCGACGCACTCGTCTATGTCCAAGTGACTCGCGGCACCTGGCCGCGCATACTCGGCTTCCCAGCCACACCGCTGATCCCAACAGTGTATGTCGAGGTAAGCAGATTCGTGCCGCCAACCAATGAAATGGCACACGGAATCGCAGCCATCACCGTACCGGATTCCCGGTGGACGCGGTGTGATATCAAGTGGCTGGGCCTTCTTCCCAACGTCTTGGCTCGACAGCAGGCAACCGAGGCTGGAGCAGCCGAGGCCATATTCGTGCGGGAAGGATTGGTAACCGAGGGTAGCCACTCGACGATCTTTGGCGTGATCCGCGGAACAGTGGTCACGCACCCCTTGGACCATAACGTCCTGCCAGGCATCACCCGCGAGATCGTGCTGAAGCTCTGCAGTCGCCTTGGCGTTCAAGTCTCTGAAACTCCGATTCCTGAAACTAGGGTCCTCGACCTGGATGAAATGTTTCTTGCCTGCACTACCGGAGAAGTCACGCCCATCATCCGGGTAAACGGCCAGAGAATTGGTAATGGTCAGCCGGGTCTAGTCACACGCCGACTGCAAGAAGCCTTCCGCGCCTATGTGGCTGACGTCCTGGCCCTACCTAACTCCCACTAAACAGCGAGCCGCGGCGTCTTGCCGAAGAGGCTCTAAGTCTCAGGGACAGGGCCCCTGCTTCCCGACGTTGTGCGCCGGTTGCTATAAAGGTTCGATGAGCATCAGCGGCTGGCCGTACTCTACCGAGCCGCCGTCTTCTACGAGAATCTCAACGATGCGGCACTTCTTCTCAGCCTGGATTTCGTTCATCAGCTTCATCGCCTCGATGATACACAGGGGCTGACCAGCATCAACCACATCGCCCTTGTCAACAAATGCCGCGGCATCCGGTCTCGGTCTCAGGTATACCGTGCCGACCATCGGTGACACAACCTCTTCGACCCGGGTCGGGGTCGCTGCTGGTGTCTGAACCTGCGGTTGGGTGGCAGATGACGCCGATTCACCCGCCGATTTCCTCTCGGGTTCAACCTGAGGTTTGACGTCGAATGCTGGCTGGACCTGAACCTGCGGCGGAGCAGAAGCATGCCCGTGCTCCGTGCCAGCCCGGCGTAGCCTGACCTTATCTTTCTTGTACTCCCATTCGATCTCGGTCAACTGGTAAGATGAGACCATGCTGATGAGTTCCTTGACGGTGCCGAGGTCTATTTCATCCTTGTGGGGCGCGGCCTTTTGTGCCTCCTGAACAGGTGGTTTCGCCGGCGTCGTCGGTGCCGCGGTCTTCATAGGCTCCTCGGTGGTCGGGTTCTTGCGCCACTGGAAGAACTTCAGCGCCACCTCAGGAAAGAGCGCGTAGGAGATGTAGTCCTCTTCCTTCTGTACCAAGTCCTTGGCCAGTTCCTTACGTACCTTCGGCATCAGTGGTTCGAGCCGGTCCGCGGGCCGCCCTTTTATCGGCTTCTCGTTGCCCAGTATCTTCACCATCACCGACTCCCTTATCGGCGCCGGTGGCCGGCCATAAAGCCCCATACAGTAATCCCGGACTTCCTTCGGCACCATCTTGTAACGTTCGCCGGCGATAACGTTCATCACCGCTTGCACGCCGACGATCTGACTGGTCGGCGTAACAAGCGGCGGATACCCGAGGTCTTCGCGGACCTTTGGTACCTCTTCCAGCACCTCAGGCAGTCGGTCCTCGGCTTTCTGCTCCCGCAACTGGGCCAGCAGGTTCGAGGCCATGCCACCTGGTATCTGATGGGTTATCACCATCGAGTCGCACACCTTGTTGCCCTCAATGCACCGGCCTACGGAAATGCGCTCGAAGTGCTCTTCGACTTTCTCCATCTCAGCAAGATTTAATCCTGGGTCACGCGGCGTGCCGGCAAAGCAGGCAACCATGGTCTCGGCCGCCGGCTGTGACGTCGAGAACGCCAGCGGTGCGGAAGCGGTATCAATGACATCCACCCCGGCCTCAGCCGCCTTGAGATAGGTGGCGACCGCCATCCCGCTCGAGGCATGGCAGTGGAGCTGAACCGGCAGCCCGATCTCGGTCTTGAGTGCCTTGACAAGGTCGTAAGCCATCTGAGGTGCCAGTATCCCGGCCATGTCCTTTATGCAGATTGAGTCTACGCCCATGTCCCGCTGCTCCTCGGCCCGGGCAACGTAGTATTCAAGCGTGTGGACCGGGCTGATCGCGTAACACAGGGTGCCCTGAGCATGCTTACCGGTTTGCTTGACGTAGAATACCGCCTTCTCCAGATTGCGCGGGTCGTTTAGCGCGTCGAATATCCGGAAAATGTCGAGACCACGATCGGCCGCCTTCTTGACAAACTCCTCCAGCACATCATCCGGGTAGTTGCGATACCCAACTACGTTCTGCCCGCGCAGGAGCATCTGCAGGCTCGTCTTCTTGACCCGACTGCGGATTTCCGACAGCCTCTCCCAGGGGTCCTCGTTCAGAAACCGCAGGCACACGTCAAACGTCGCACCACCCCACACCTCCAGTGACAGATAGCCGACTCGGTCAATATGTTCAAGCACCGGCCGCATATCTTCGATGCGCATGCGCGTGGCCCAGAGCGACTGGTGGGCGTCGCGTAACGTCGTATCAGTGAACTTTATCGGGTTCTTCATCGTAGTGTTGTAAGATTGCCTGGGTCACAAGCTCCATCTTCATCGCCCGTGAACCCTTGACGAGAATTGTATCGCCGGGCCTAATCATGTCAAACAGTTCAGACAATAGCTGGCCGGCGTCGGCAAATAACCTGAACCGTTTTGCGTCCATGCCTGCCTTGATTGCGACCGAGGCAGCGTGCTCGCCTAGTGGCCCGACGAACGCTACCCGGTCAAGACAGGTGCTAACGATCTGACCGAGCCGGGAGTGTGCTTCGACTGCATACTCGCCAAGTTCGAGCATGTCGCCCAGAAACGCCACCCGATGACCCGGGGCTGCGTTGCGACACAAGAGTTCTACTGCTACCGCCATGGATTGAGGGTTCGCGTTGTAGCTGTCGTCTATCAGCGTAACCTTGCCAAGACGATGTACACGCAGCCGTTTCTCCGGCGGTGTGAACCTGACAAGTGCCCGGGGCATGTCGGCAAACTCCATCCCGCAGGCTCGGGTCGCAGCACACGCGGCGAGAAAATTCACCACATTGTGCCAACCAGGTATCGAGAGCCGCACCGGATGTTGACCCATAAGCCTGAACTCAGAACCCTCCAGACCCAGGTCCCTAACTTCGGTGGCAAAAACGTCTGCCGGCTTCTCAATGCCAAAGGTGAGGCACCTCGTACGACACGCCCGGCCTGCAATATTCATCACCATCGGGTCGTCAGCGTTAACCACCGCGCAGCCGTCCTCTGGAAGCTCGGCCAACAGCTCTGCCTTCTCAAGCGCCACTCCCATACGGTCCTTCATGAACTCAAGATGTGAGTCACCGATATTCGTCACCACGCCGACTTCAGGACGGCAGACCTGAGCAAGCATTCTGGTGCCGCCAAACCGGTTCATCTCGATTTCGAACACGCCGAACTCGGTCCCAGAATCCAGCCGGAACACGGTCAGCGGCACGCCAATATCATTGTTGAAGTTACCTTCCGCACTGACGACCCGATGCCGGCTCGCAAGAACCGCCGCAATCATTTCCCTGGTCGTGGTCTTACCGTTCGAGCCGGTAACCGCAACCACACGGGTCCTAAGCCTCGAACGGTAAAACCGAGCCAGGTCGGCAAGGGCCTTACGCGTGTCAGCGACCTGAATGACTACCCGGCTTCGGACAGAAGACGGAAGGTTCACCGGTGGAACCTGGACAATTGCGCCGGCAGCGCCACGTGCCAGAACATCAGGCACGAACTCGTGGCCGTCGAAGCGTTCACCCTTGATGGCGAAGAACAGGTCGCCAGGCCTCATGGCCCTTGAATCAATGGAGACGCCAGTGATAGTCTTGCGCCCCCCTCTTACGAGCGTACCACCGACTGCCCTGACTACGTCCTCTACCTTCAGCGGCTCCAACGCTTCTCTCCCTTCGCACATCTCACACCATTGCGGTTCATTCTCAGCACCACAGACAGCTACACGATGAACATCGCATCGCCGAAGCTATAGAACCGATACCTCTTCCTGACAGCGTGCTCGTAGGCGGCAAGCACGTTCCGGTGACCAGCAAATGCCGAGACCAGCATGAGCAGTGTGGATTTGGGCAGGTGAAAGTTCGTAACCAGGGCTCCGGTCACCTTCCACAAGTATCCGGGATATATGAACAGATTCGTTTCCCCCAGGCCAGGCTTCACTCGGACTCTTGAGCCTTTGACACCATGAATCACCTCCGCCACCTCCTCCAGCACTCTGACCGTAGTTGTCCCGACGCACACTACGCGCCGGCCCTGCTCCAGCGCGCTGTTCACGGCCGCAGCCGCGTCTTCGCTCAGCTCGAACTCTTCCGGGTACATCGTATGCTCCTCGACCGTTGCGACCTTCACCGGCCGGAATGTCCCAAGCCCGGCGTGCAGGGTAACAAATGCCGTCTCGACGCCCTGCGCCCTGAGCCGGACGAGAAGCTCTGTAGTGAAGTGTAGGCCGGCAGTCGGTGCCGCGACTGCACCATCCTTCCGTGCGTACACGGTCTGATATCGTTCCGGCATCGTGCATTTCTTTCTGATGTATGGCGGCAGGGCAAGCTCGCCCTGAGTAGCCAGGAGTTCGCGCACATTCCCGGGTTCGAACCGGACGATTCTCACACCATCAGGCCTGCACTCGATGACAGTTGCTACGAAACCATCAAGACACACCGTGGCACCAGGCTTCAACTTCCGCGCCGGTCTGGCCAGCGCAGCCCACTCGCCCGGCCGGACGTTACGCAGCAGCAGCAACTCTGCTCTTCCCCCGGTCCGGAGCCGGCCAAACAATCGGGCCGGTATGACACGCGTATCGTTCAAGACGAGCAGGTCGCCGGCCGTAAGCCACTGCCCGATGTCCGAGAACCAGGCGTCGTACAGCTTGCCGCTACTTCGTTCGAGAACGAGCAGCCTAGAACGGTCCCGTTCCGGGGCCGGTTCCTGGGCAATCAGCTCCTGCGGCAGATGATAGTCGAACTCGGAAACAAGCATCTAGCAAAGGTCAATGCCGGTCAGGCGACGGTATGCCTCCCGGTACCGTTCCGAGGTCCCGGCAATGACCTCAGGCGGCAGCCTCGGTCCAGGCGGACTCTTATCCCAGCCCAGCGTCTCCAGATAGTCGCGCACGAACTGCTTGTCAAAGCTTCTCGGCGGCTCGCCTACACGGTACTCACTCTCATCCCAGAAACGGGACGAATCCGGAGTCAGCGCCTCGTCAATCCAAATAAGCCTGTCGTCGAGCAAGCCGAACTCAAACTTAGTATCGGCAACGATGATGCCGCGATTCCGAGCATACTCGGCCGCTTGAGAGTAGATTTCCAGCGACACATCCCTCACCTGACGACCGAGGCTGGTCCCGACGATCCGCTCCAGCTCGGCCTGAGTAATATTTTCATCGTGCCCAGTCTGGGCCTTAGTCGAGGGTGTGAACAATGGTTCCGGTAGCTGCTCAGCCTGCCTGAGTCCAGCCGGCAGCTTGATCCCACACACCGCGCCGGTCTTCTGGTACTCCTTCCAGCCGCTGCCCGCGAGATACCCGCGCACCACACACTCGACCGGTAAGGGCCGCGTTCTGTACACCAGCATCGAACGACCAGCAAGCTGCTCACGAAACCGCCCAAGCTCGGCAGGGAACTCATCAACATCGGTTGTAATCATGTGGCTCGGCACTAGACCAGAAAACCGCTCGAACCAGAACTTAGACAGTTGAGTCAGAACTCTACCCTTATCCGGAATCGGGTCAGGCAGCACTACGTCGAATGCCGAAAGCCGGTCAGTCGCCACAATAAGCAGACGCTCTGTTTCCCCATCGAGACCTGGCGTTCGTGCCGTGGCCATTGAGACTTGGAAAATGTCCCTGACCTTACCCCGAGCAACAAGCGTAATTCCGGGCAGCTCAACCCGCTTGAGAATCACACGTTGCCCCTCTAGAAGCTAGGCCGGCCTCGGACCGACCTTCTTCTTCAGGTCATGTTTCACCTGTCTTGACTGTCGGATAACCGCCACCGACTGCCGACGCCGATGCCCGACCAGTCGGCGGGCCAGCTCAGGGTCAGAAAGTGCAAGTATCGCAACCGCAAACAGCCCAGCATTGGCCGCCCCGGATTTGCCTAAAGACATGGCCGCCACCGGAACCCCGCGCGGCATCTGCACCGTGGACAGCACCGCGTCCAGGCCCAGAAGTCCAGAATCCAAGGGCACGCCGATTACTGGCAGAGTCGTATGGCTTGCGATCACTCCGGCCAAATGCGCAGCCTTACCTGCCCCGGCAATGATGACCTTGATGCCCTGGCGTTGCGCCTGCCGGGCGAAAGCACGGCACCGGTCCGGTGTCCGGTGCGCAGATATAACCTCGACCTCGCAAGGTACACCAAACTCGGCTAGCACGGACACCGCCTCCCTCATCGTATCAAGGTCATTTTCGCTACCCATGACGACCGCTACCAGAGGTCGTTTGTTGACCATACGCAATAATACCAGTCAACAATCGGTTGTAAAGCTTTGGAAGTCTGCGATGACTCTCTGAGCCGATTCCGGCCGACGCAATGACGATTCCCCAAGTGCTTCCAGAAGTAAGCAGAACAGAGTATCGAAGAAGCTATGGTCGGACCGGAAGTACCAGGAGCCAGCAAGAAGAAGACGTCGGAAGGACGCCAGGCAGCAAGACAGACAGGAAAGCACAGCGGACAGATGGAAGGTCATGAAGCTCCCGGCGGTGTCCACCGGTGGTACCTGCACCTGGCCTACCGACCAGGACTAGACCGATATCTGCAACCAGCTACCCTAACCTAGTAGTGGGTGCAGGCGGCACAAGCAGATCAACAAAAGCACTAGGCAAGGCAGGGGTTAGAAAAGACTCTACACAGCCGTGAGTTAGCCAGCAGGGCGGTTGAGGAACACACGGGCTGGGTTGCCAGTGACACCAGAAAACAACAGGTCAGTTCATTGATGGGACGCATTGCCGGACAAACTGAGCCGCCGCCCGGACCGCAACAGACCGGGCAACTTGAACAACAAGGAGCCAAGCGGTAGGGTAGAAAACCCGGTCTACAATCAGGCATGCAGCAAGGCGAATAGATTGGCCCGCGACCTAGCGAACAACATGCACGGCAGTCTCGGTGATAACCAGGAAGGCTACAACTGAGACGGCTTGTAAGACAATGAACCGGACAAAGAGGCTGGTAACAGGGGAAACAGGAGTGCAGACTACGAGGAAAACAATCAACTAGACAACAGACTAGACCGCGTGTGTAACCACCTACCCCACGACCCCCATGTATCACTACTTTCCAGTACATCTAGTGCTTAACTTGTGAAAACAATGACAGTTAGACTGCTCAGTGTCAGAGACCGCCAATCCTTCACCCTCGGCAGCCAGAGTTTACCCGCCGGTAAACTTCACTCAAGTGCAAACCAACCCCTTGTCTTGGTCTGAAACCACGAGCAGGAAGCGCCGTTTACAGAACATGCACGACCTGCCAAGCCCGGCTACTCCTCCTCAAGCAAGCGGTTCACAGGTCATCTTGCGCTCAGGCGGGCCAGGCCGGACTTTGCTTGACACTTAGACCTCCGCTTCTAGAATCCGGCCGTGAGCCCCGGTACAGGCGAAAATCGTCTCGTCCGGCTGCTCATGCCGCTGTCCGCGTTTCTCCTGCCCCTGGGCATTTATCTTTTAAC
>JBDRUN010000098.1 GCA_039801365.1 candidate division WOR-3 bacterium | reverse complement strand
CAGGCACGCCAGGCATGGAGTCCCAGGTGTTGGCAACTGCATCGTAGCGCCAGAATCCAAGGGTGTTATTGCCCTTGGTCATGTACACGTACTGCACACCATCAGACACACCGACACAGCCTTTGGACGGCGGCTTTAGCTTGGTGCCTTCGTTACCCGGTATCTCTTCCTTTTCATACCAGGTCCCGGAGTCACCAGCCAGGGGGTCGTACATGTAGAAGTCGGTCGCCTTGTTGCCCTTGGCAACGTAGATGACCGGGTTGGCATCAGTGCCAGCCGCATGCAGTGCCATCCACGCACCGTCCTTTGGTGCCTTGTCAGTCGGGGTCTTGGGCATGGACTTCACTTCGGACCAGACACCGGCAAGACTTGCCAGTACCCTGACCTGTCCCGTTACTATGTTGTTCGAGGGCTGGTGGTCGCCAACATAGCTAACGCTGGCTTCAACGGCATGAATGCCCAGCGGTGCCGCGGTCCATGCGTCGAAGGCAATGATATCCTCTCCTGACAAGAGCGTGACTGTCTTGCTTTTGTCGTAGACGGAGCCAATCTTGAACGTGATGGTCACATTCTTGACTTCGGCCGGAGATAAGTTCTTCACCTTTACGCTTGGAATCACCGAGGTGTTGAGCAGAACCCCTGCACCCGGAGCCAGTATCGCTTCAGCCGCGACGTCGGCAATCGGGATGATGTCCTCTTTCTCACGTGGGATGAACTGTGCAGTCCGGGCATCGGTAACATCGTACTGACCGAGGTTACTGACCAGGTCAAAGTAACCGGATGGAACCGGCGCACCAACGAAGTTCGAATACCTTGTCGAGTAGAGCTTCATTTGCTCACCGTGCTCATCCTCTACGTCGTATGCCTTGTTCTGTAGGAAGGTAGGGTCGGTTGTGTTGATAACCCTAATGCTCTTCACAATCGCCAGACAACCTTCGTATGCTTCCAGTCGTGCATCCGGCACAGTCAGCTCAAGCGTGTCAAAGGACTTGCCGCTGCCACGCAGCTCGATTCTGTTCAGCGGGTCAATCTCGGTCAAGCCGTTATACTCCTTCACCACACCGTTCACGTCAACGGTGTCACCCGGCACGAAGGTCTGGTCAGCAGTGAAATACAGCGTCAACCCCTGCCATGCATCACCCGCACCCTGCTTGCAGTAGAAGATGCGGCTCGTTACGCGGCCGGTAATCACCGCACCGACATGCACGCGTTTACCTTCCAGCGGCGAGGAGTTGGTGACCGTAGTGTCAACATGTTGGATATCGTAGATGCTGACATCGAGTGGAATGGTGTATGACGATGTCGGAGAGGTAGCCTCGCCGCCACCGCTGCTGTGGGCATATATCTTGTAGTCAACTGTCAATCCGCCGGTCTGTGCCGGTATCTCAAAGAAGTAGACATCGCCGTTTCTATCCTTGAAGTCATCCGTAGTCCAGTTCGAACCGCCATCAGTCGAGTACTTGATCTGGGCAATGTCAATCTCCTCTTTGGCTGGAGGTGTAATTGTGGCGGATACCACAACCTTCTCCCAACTGAAAGGGAACTCAATATCTCGGATCACATTCTGTATTGTGGGGTTACCCGCAGGCTCTTCATAGCCGAATCGTACATCGAGATGGGTGTTGGTTGTGTTTCCGGACGTACCAGTCTTGTTCTGCACATAAAGAATGTGGGGGACTCCGCTCGTCGGAGGAGTGGACCGGTAGGTAGTCACTGTCGTACCGCCGTAGGTCTGCCAGCTTATCTCGACAATCAAGTTGCCGCCAGAATACGGATAGACCGATGAGAGGTTTACGTCCTGCCACACATTGATACCGCCGCCGCCCGAGTTGCCTACCAGCAGGTTGTCCGCGTGGTACACCAGTGTTGGAGGCGCTGAGTAGTTTGCGGCAAAAGCGGTCCCCAACTGAGTAAGGTTTGTCGGACCAATGAGGATATCCACATCAGTGAAATTGTTCGTATTCGCGCTCGCCAGTCGCCACCCGACACTGACGATATTCTTGCCAACAAGCTGGGTCAGCTGGGATGCCTCAAGCAGCGTCTGGAAACGACAACCATTCGTGGTGTGGCCATACCAAGGATACGAACCGTTGTTATACTGACCACTACCACAGACCACATACTCCACGTCGGTCGGTGGGTTCAGCGTTGGCGCGGCGTAGTCGCTGCCAGCAAAGACCCCGCCGGCAAGCAGCAGTATTGCTATCAGACCCGTCGTGCTTCTATACATTTGGCCTCCTTTGGGTTTGGTTTGGACTTCGCAAGCGTTTGGGCCCGACAGACAATTCCGCCTGGCCTTCATGTGTAAAAAACATGTCCAACCGACATTGTCGGCAGGAGCGTCAAGCCGATAAGAACCGAGTGCGAGTTCTCGGCGAAAGAACATTCTACAGTTCATTGCTCAATCTGTTCGAGCCCACGCTCTTTCCTGCTCCATTCGCTGTCGGACACCGGGAAACGTAAAGCATCTCGAGGGCAAAGACCTGTAACCCTTACAGTCTAGGTTGTAAGCTTCGGTTGCCTAGTGCGCTCCGACAGCAGTAGTATAGGAAGCAAACATATCGTGTCAAGAAAAAGGGCCAAACCAAGAGCAACCGCAAAGAACGCCAAAGGACGAAACAGCAATCGGACGAAACTCGAAGAGCACAGAAGATTAGCGAGGTCGGACCACACACGAAGCCGCGTTGAACCGGGTGTACAATCCCGCAGGCTCGGTCGTGGATTAGGTATAAACAGGTTTATACCATTAGCCGGTCGGCATTTCAGCCTATCACACTTAGTTCCGCGACTTAGCTCAATCCTCGATTCGGACAGGGAGCAGTTGTAGGGGCCATGGGAATGGTGGCGGCCCTTCTGGTAAGGAAGGTGATAGTCACGAGAGCCTGGACGATCACAGGTCTTGGCCCTGACCGTGTGACCAACGTTGTCATCCAGATGAGAATAGCCACCACGGCAGGCTAGGCTAGTCGAACCACAATCAAGATAGCCAAGAGCCGAAGTGCTCGACGAGCCGCCAGGAACGAAATCAGGGCCGCCGCCACCTGCGATGCGGGCAGAGATGCGGAGGCGGAAGCCGGACAAGGCGCTCAGCGCAGCGCGAACCGAGCAACGGTGTGGGGTGCAGAACGAAGCGCCCGGCAGATAGAAGAGGCCGCGGCAGACAGATGACCCTGGCCGAGAGTCGTCCGAAGAGTATGTCTCGTCCGTTACCCGCAGTTGGAGTAGCGGCTAGACCCCACAGACCAAGAATCAGCCTCCCACCGTTTCCTGGCAGCCGGTCTGATTCTGGCTTGCGGATTGGCCAAGCCATTCGTGGCCCTTGCGACCTCCGTATACCGGTCCCTGCGTAAGAACTGACTTTCACCTTGCTATTCGATAGCCCCTTCAGGCTAAACTTTTCACTCCGGCGTCTGAAGCCATTGCTCAGAACGATGGCAACTAGTTTGTGAGTCGTAGCAGAG
Source organism: candidate division WOR-3 bacterium (assembly GCA_039801365.1). Lineage (NCBI taxonomy): Bacteria > Pseudomonadati > Caldifarciminota > Caldifarciminota bacterium. The sequence continues at coordinate 5,535 of JBDRUN010000098.1, read as the reverse complement.
GGCATTACCTGATAGATTCGTTCGCTGGCTCAGTTCAATTTCGGTTCCCCGGTTCCTGATCGGTTCTTGACGCCCGGCCGGTGTCGGTGTAACCTAGCTGGTGAGCATTCTAGAAGTCAGAGAGAAGGCTGCGCCGACACTGAAGCCCTACCTCCCCAACCGATTTCTGAAAGAGCAGGTGTCAATTCTGTGAGAAATTTTGCCCGTCCTTGAGACGAAATCCGCCGCTTCACTCGGCATGACGTTCCTCTTAGCCGTTTCGTGGTTCCGTGGCCGTTTGCACCCTGTCCCAACCATTCTCGGGACCACGCTGATTGCTGGATGCTGTCTGCTGACCACGACCGGCTGCTGTGGCTACTCGGCCAGGTCGCTACTACCGCCTCATTTGCGCACCGTCGCGGTCCTACCGGCTCAGAACTCAACCCTCCAGCCTGGGCTTGGTGACCAGCTCACCGATTTGCTCATCACCGCCTTCAATCGCGACCACAGCTTGCGCGTCACTACGCTCGAACAGGCGAACCTGTCGGTGAACGTGACCATCACAAGTTACTCCCGCACCGCGTCAGTGTACGACGAAAACCAGACCATCTCAGCCTATGAGCTTTCTGGCACAGCCCAGGTCGAAGCCGAAGACCAGGTGCGGGACGAAACATTTTTCTCCGGCCCGGTCACAGCCAAGGTAACTTATAACCCCGACACTGAGACCGAGGAGGTCGCTGCAATAAGGTTGATGGAAAAGCTGGCTACAGAAACCGTGCGCCGGGTCATCACTGCGTGGTAGAACTGGTAGTTGACCGCATCGTGGCCGGCGGCACCGGTCTGGCCCAGCTCGACGGACTCAAAGTGTTCGTACCGTTCGCCGCGCCGCAGGAGCGAGTCCGGGCCCGGATAACTGTCCGCAAGAAGGACTATGCGGTTGCCCAAATCGCCGAGATTCTTGAACCCTCCCCAATCCGCGTACCGGCCCCCTGCCCGTTCTACGGCGCGTGTGGCGGATGCCAACTCCAGCACCTGAGCTACGAAGGTCAGCTCATAGTCAAGAAACTGATCGTAAACGATGCGCTGCAGCGCATCGGCCGCGTGTTCGTGCCAGTGCGGAACATCTCGGGCCATTCTGAACCATGGCGCTACCGCAACAAGACCCAGTACCCGGTCCAGCCGCAGGAACCGAATCAGGCCCTGCGGCAAGATTCCTCCGCTTCCTTGACCCCATCCTCTACCCCTGAACAGGAACAGACAGCGGCAAGGGCAGACAGAGCCCCCTCGCGGCCGAAGGTTGGGTTCTACCGACAAGATTCGCATGTCCTTCTGGATATTCCGACCTGCCTCTTGCATCCCGAAGCACTTGACCGGATACGGGCTGGTGCAGTCGAGGCAATTTTCGCGGCTGACGAGACCGCTTACGACGAGCGAAACCACAAAGGTAACATCCGCCACCTGGTGTTCAGGACCTCGGGCACAGAGACCGTAGTCACCGTCTCGACCCGAACCCAGAACATCAAGCCGTTGCTTGTCGAACGGCTCGCTGCGCTTGCTGGAGTATCAGGCATTGTTCAGACCGTGAACCCTGACCGGACCAACCGCATTCTCGGCAACAGAACGGTACTTTTGGCCGGTCGGGCTGAGCTTCACTTCCAGGTGCTCGACAAGAGTTTCCGAGTCTCGCCTCTGTCTTTCTTCCAGGTCAACACCGGCCAAGCCGAGGAATTGTGCCGCAAGGTGCTCCGCTACTGTGCGCCGACCGGTGGCGAGACCGTACTTGATCTGTACTCCGGAGTCGGCATGCTGACCATCATTCTGGCCGGGTTCGTCGGTAAGGTCGTGGGCTGCGAAATCGAAGGCAGCGCAATTGCGGACGCAAGGTTCAATGCCGAGCTGGCGGGCGCCGACAACGTCGAGTTCATCGCCGGCGATGTAGACAACGTGATCGCCTCAATTGACCGGGCTGACATTGTCGTGCTTGATCCACCGCGCAAAGGCGCCAGCCCAGCCACGATCAAACACATCACTAGACTCAGACCGGACCGCGTGGTGTATGTATCGTGCAATCCTGCGACCCTCGCCCGGGATCTGAAACTGTTCGAGGAACTCGGATACCAGACAACCGATGTGGAGCCGACCGACATGTTTCCGCAAACGTTTCACGTTGAGGTCGTGACCCGGTTGGAGAGAAAACGCGGATGAACGCAACGACCGGCTCGGCCGCTCAAACCGGCGACAACCCCGAGACTACAGGACCAAGGGAACAGATGTTATTCCCGTCAGGGCTTGACGAAGTTATTGGCAGCGTCATCACCGGTCCGGACGCCAAACCGTTCCATGGCCGGGTCGTCGCAAAGGACGGCCACATTGTCTCGGTCAGGCCGCTTGCGACGGACTTGCGTCCGGGTTTGCCCCTTATCTGCCCTGGGTTCCTTGACGCTCACACCCATCCACTCGAACTCGGACTGGAGCACGTTTACGTTTCCCTTGCCCCGGCCCGTTCGATTGATGAGGTTCTGACCCTACTCGCCCAGCGACTCAGGGACGGCCCACAGTCCGGTATCATGCTCGGCTTCAATCTTGAACCCGACCTGCTCGTTGAGTCCCGTTTCCCGACACGACAGGAACTCGATCGCGTCTCGAACACGGTCCCGATTCTTCTGTATCGGGTTGACGGTCATTCCGCAGTCGTGAACTCAAAGGCATTCGACGCCGGCCTTGCTGCTCAGGACCTGGACGGCTGCGAGAGGGATGCGTCAGGCCACTTGAACGGAGTGCTGCATGGCCGGGCGTATGAACAGACCTCTGAACGGTTCAAGAGCCGACTTGAACCCTCGACAGTCCTACGGGCGCTCGAACAGGCCGGCTGGGCAGCCGCCAGAGCTGGCGTAACGACGATTGCCGCGCTTGTCGGCAACGACGGAATTGACCCTGGCGACTGGCTATTACTCCTGCGCGGTCTGGCCATGCTTTCGGTCCGGGCCGTGCCGTTTGTTCAAACCCGAAGACCAGAGCTTGCCAGGCGGTTTCGGCTTCCTCGACTCGGCGGCTGCCTGCTTATTGATGGCTCGTTCGGGTCTCGCACTGCTGCGCTCAGCACGGACTATGCCGACGAACCAGGCAACCGCGGCATATCCTACTTCGAAGACCACGAACTACTAGCTCTACTCAAGCGGGCCGACGGACTCAGACTCCAGACTGCGTTCCATGCCATCGGCGACCGGGCAGTGGAGCAACTAGTCCGCTGCCATGAGCAAGTCGGCACACGCTCAGACCTCCGCCACCGCATCGAACACGCCGAGTTGCTCAATCAGAATCTGATCGACCGTATCGCCGGACTCGGGCTGGTGCTCTGCGTTCAGCCGGCGTTTGAGACTACTTGGGGTGGACCGAACCGCATGTATGCTAAGCGCCTAGGCGAGCGCTGGAAACAAACCAACCCTTATCGCTCAATGCTCCGAGCCGGTATCAAACTGGCCGGCGGATCGGATGCGCCGATAACCCGAATTGACCCGCTGTCTGGAATCGCCGCTGCTGTGAACCACCCGAATCCGGCTGAACGCATCTCTCCGGCCGAGGCAATGGCGCTCTTCACGACCAACGGAGCATACTCACTCTTTCTTGAGGATAAGGTCGGCCGCATCGAACCCGGATTCGACGCCGACATCGTGCTACTTGACAACGACCCAAGAACCACAGCTACCTGCCGCGTGCTCGCTACGTACCGCGCCGGTATGCGCATCTTCCCTGCATCAGAACCGTAGCCACCTATGCCGGCGAATAACGAGCAACTTGCCCGTCTGTTCAACACCATTGCCGATGCGCTGGAGCTCAAGGGCGAGACCGGTTTTCGCGTGCTTGCCTATCGCCGGGCCGCAAGAGAACTTGCCGACCTAGCCGAGGACGTGGCCGACCTGGATAAGGCCGGGAAACTGACTACTATCCAGGGAATTGGCGAGGGCATCGCCAAGAAAATCCACGAGTATCTGTCAACCGGACGGATGAATAAATACGAGGAAGCAACCGCTGGCATCGCCCCGGAGCTTCTTAAGTTACTGCAGATTCAGGGACTTGGGCCCAGAACCCTGAAACTGTTGCATGAACAACTTGGCGTGGACAGTCGGGAAAAGCTGAAAGAGGTTCTCAAAGATGGCCGTGCGGCCCGGCTTCCCGGTCTTGGCGACAAGAGGGTTCAAAACATCCTGCGCGCAATGCGCCTCGCCGACATGGCCGGCGAGCGCATGTTCCTGAACGAAGCTATGGAACTCGCCGAGTCGGTCAAAACGCACCTTGAGGCTCTGCCCGGTGTGACCCGGGTCACACCGGCCGGCTCTCTGCGCCGGGGCCGCGAGACCATCGGCGACATTGACATCCTTGTCACCGGTCGCAACCCGAAAGCAATCATCCGGCGATTCGTATCCCATCCATTGGTCAAGCAAGTTCTCGGCCAAGGTACAACAAAAGCTACCTGCCTATTCGAGACCCGGTCCGGTCTGCGCCAGGTTGACGTCAGGGTCATACCAAACGCTTCTTACGGCGCCGCACTCCAGTACTTCACCGGTTCCAAGGACCATAACGTCGCGCTCCGCACCCTGGCTCGAAAACAGGGCCTGAAGCTGTCAGAGTACGGCGTGTTCCAGGACAAGAGACTGGTCGCCGGCAAGAGCGAACCCGAGGTGTACGCTGCGGTCGGACTGCCGTACATCGAGCCGGAGCTGCGCGAAGACCGGGGAGAAATCCAAGCTGCGCTTGAGGGCCAGCTACCGAGACTCGTGCGGCTTGAGGACATCAGGTGTGACCTGCACATGCACACCCGCCTTTCCGACGGCTCGGCCGAGCCTGAACAGATGGCTGAGGAATGCCGCCGTCGCGGCTACACTCACATCGCGATCGCGGAACACTCAGCCTCGGTGACTTATGCCGGCGGCCTGTCCGAGGACGCACTCCTGCGCCATTGCGATTGGGTGGATCGGTTCAACGCCAAGTCGCGCGGGTTCCGCATTCTCAAGGCAAGCGAGGTTGACATCACCGTCGAAGCCAGACTCGACTACTCCGACAAAACCCTTGAGCGGCTCGACTTTGTCATCGCCTCGATCCACCAGGGATTCAAGAAGAATGCGACCGAACGCATCTGCTTTGCACTCGAGCACCCGCTGGTTCACATGATTGCCCATCCTTCCGGCCGCATTATCGGCCGCCGTGAGGGGTACGACATTGACTTGGAAAAGGTCATCGAGTGCGCGGCCCGGAACGCCAAGATCCTTGAGCTGAATGCGTTCTATGCCCGGCTTGACCTGTCCGACATCTGGGCACGCAAGGCCAAGGAAGCTGGCGTGAAACTTGCCATCAACACCGACGCCCACGCAGTCGCGGACCTCGACTGGATGAAGTACGGCGTCTTGACCGCTCGTCGCGCCTGGCTCGAGAAAGCTGACGTCGTCAACTGCCTTTCCTACACCAGACTCCTCAAGCTGCTGAGTGATATCCGTACCCGCTAAGGCCTGGTCTTGTTCGCCAGCCACCGGCAACCGGCCAGGACTTCATGTCTTGGCC
>JBDRUN010000097.1 GCA_039801365.1 candidate division WOR-3 bacterium | reverse complement strand
CCTCGTAGTCCGGGTCTGGCTGGTAGGCTGTATTCCGGTCACAGGTGTGGGTACCTGAGCCCTCGCCAACAATGGTCCAGCCGACCGAAAGGTCCTGCTCAAAGTCGCCATTGGTGAGCAGATTCTGGGCCAGGGCCAGACCCAGAACGGCTGGTAGCACTAGCAGCAGTTTCAACTGCATCGAACCTCCTTTGGTTCTCATAACACTGTAGGTCGGGAATCTAACTTGTCAATGGGCGTGTTCCCGTGCTAGGCTCGGCTTCGATGAAGACCTAAAGACCCTCTCAGCCTGTCTTTCGCGGCACGGTGGAACCTGCCCGGAACCTAGTGTTGCTTCAGCCTGCAGTCCGGCCAGGCCGGAATCTGGGCCAGAAAAATGGTACTTCCGCAAAGTACCGCTTGGCGTCCTGTTTCAGTACCCGGCTCATCTGCCGGTCCTCGTGCCTTGCCTGCAGCAGTATCAGCGGATACCCGACAAGACCGACCAGCACCAGCCCACCCCAAGAGGAAAAAACTAGCGCTGCGCCAACCAGTTGCAGCAGGGTAGCAAGATACCGTGGATGCCGACAAAGCCGCTGCATCGGCAAGTCCGCAATGCTAGGCAGTCTGCCCCTTCGACCCTGGGGCAAAGTCTGACTCATCCGTGCCATGTCGAAGAGCGTACGCAGCCGCAGATAGGTACCAACTCCAAAAAGAATGAAACCCGGCAGGGCCGGAACCACAGCCGGCACTGGCATCTGTGTCCAGCGCCACCAGATTGAGTCCGCGGCCAGATACCCAAGGAACGGGTAGACGAAGAAAGCAAACACTCCGCGCCACAATGCCGAAGCCTCGACCAAGCCAGACTGGAAAAAGGGCGAGCCGAGGTAATACTCGACCGCAAGCCACGCAACCAAGAGATAAGCAAATACCGTGGGCAGCACGTTGTTGCCCGGTGCGGCGTCCGCAAAGAAGTTGCGAAAGAAGATGAGGAAATAGAGCGTGACTAACACCGTCCAGACCAGCCGTCCAAGCCGGAACCGGACCGCAATATCGCTCATGACCCCTGCCCGGTCCTTGCCAGTATCCGTGCCGCAGCCCTCCATAATGGTTCCGCCGCCAGTTCATAGCCGAACCTGTGCAGGTTTGAATGTCGGGCATAGAAATCAAGGGTCATCGTCATGCTGTACTGACGATGTAGCACGAGCTTCTGACCGCGCAGACCGGTACGCCATTCCACGCTGACCGACTTGTCTTCAAGCAGGGCTTTCAGGTCCTGGCCAGAAAGCCTAACCATTGCCAACCGACCGGGGTTCACAAGCGCCTCAATCAACGCCCGGGTTGTGAGCAGCCCGGTGCTGATGGTATCTCGGACAAGTTCACCGTCTGAAAGGAATCCGTCCGGGCCCTGCCGGAGCATGCCCTTGACAAGCACACGACTCATGGCAGCTGGTGACATTGTCTGACCCAGCCGGCACACTCCAACCGCGCCCGCCGAGTCCAGTACAGTACGGATAGAATCGAGCACCGCCGTGACCCGCGAATCCGCGGCAATGCCATCCAGACCTACATCGGTCCGCGCATATTCTGTGACCCGTCCGTCGCTGACCACAAGCGAAAGACGGGTCATTCCGTGTTTAGACGGTAGCGCCGCAATCATGTCATCGCGCTCGGCTCCCACCAGAAAATCCACGTTCCACTTCGGTACGTCGCCCAGCGGTCGGACTGCAACACCTACCAGACCGGTTTGTGGCCGAATCAACGGCAGCACTTTGCGTACCACAAAGTCCGGGACTGCATACTTGACCTGAACCAGACCAAGCCGGTAATCAGTCGAGTCAAGCCAGACGCCCAATAATCCAAGTGACGTTCCCAGGTATCGCTTGAGCATGAACGGATGTCCGACCGTGCCGCCCAAGCTATCAGAGACGTTCGCGCCCAGAATGTAGAACCCGGCACGGTCCACAAGCCACCGCATCCGGTCAAACCCGAACTCAAGCCACTCCGGGCCGAAAACAACCGCGTCAACACCGGCTGCGCTGAGAAGCACAACCTCGGCCTCACCGTCCGCGAGCCCGGCCCACACGTGGTCGGAGAACACGTTACCGAGCAGAAGCCACACGCACGGCCCGAGCGAACGCGCACTACGTACCACTGCAGCTTGTGCCGGCAACTGCTCCAAACCGGCCCAAGAGCTGATGAAAACTGTTACGGTCTGCGACCCGGGCCGCGCAGCCCGGGTCGCACAGCCTGCGACAAATACGGCGACGGCAGCAAGCAAGGCCATTCTCACAAGCGCTTTCGGGGAATTCATGCGTCGAACAGCCGGCACGGCGCATTATAGTTCCTGCCACACTGCTGTCAAACACCCAAGGCTCACTTCAAACACCGGAATCGAGTAGGATACACAAAAGTTGCCATTCCAGGACAGCTCCTTCGATCTGGAACAACGGATTGATTGGTCATTGGGGCAACCCATTCGTAGTTGCTGCGCCGTCATGTCCCCCCATGACCACGAGTTCGCTCCACAGAAAGAAAAAAGAGGAGAGGCCCTCGGGAGGCATCCTGGTCAGGACGGCGATGATGTACGGAAGGAGAACAACAACCTGACCAGGCAGACCCGGTTGGTCAAGGACCTCTCCGACAGCGATACCGGCCGGATCGAAAATGACCACTTACCGGCAAACTATCGGATAGCCCCATGGGGATTTGAACCCCAGTCTTCTGGCTGAGAACCAGATGTCCTAGGCCAGGCTAGACGATGGGGCCTTGCAAGCTCATGATAGCCGGAAACCCCGCAGTGTCAACCGGCCTGCTGTGCTAGCCAGGTTCAAGGTAAGAAGGCTGATAGCATACACAAGACAATACCACTGCGCTGCTTGACTTACCGACCTTTCCCGAGCAAGCTAAGCAAGATGATTCACGGCGAACTGTGCCGCGTCGTCACTTCAGACGGGCTGGAACTTGTCGGCTTCGCCTCGCTGCCACCAGGAAGCGGCACCGGTCTGCTTCACATCCACGGCCTGGATGGCAATTTCTACGAGAACCGGTTCATTGATGCTGTTGCCGACGCCTGCCGCAATTCCAACTGCGCTTTCCTCACGGCCAATACCCGGGGCCACGACTACATCTCCGACACCATCCGCACCGATCCTGTTACCGGCGCTGTCGGTTATGCCCGCATCGGAGGAATGTACGAACGCTTGGCCGACTGCGTCAAGGACATCCGCGCCTGGGTCGGCTGGCTCACAGAACGCGGCTGCCGACGGATAGTTCTTCAGGGCCACAGCCACGGCGCAATCAAAGTGTTACACTATCTTACCACTACCGGTGACCCTTCGGTCTGTGGCCTGGCATTGCTATCTCCGTCCGACGACTTCGGGCTTGCTCGCCAGCGCCTCGGAACCGGATTCGACCAGGCTGTATCTCTAGCCGCAGACATGGTGCGCTCCGGCCGCGAGCATGACCCGATGCCGGCCGAGCTATTCCCCTACCCCACCTCGGCCGGTGCATTCCTCGACACACTCGGCCCGCGCTCACTCGCTCTCGCGTTCAACCTGTCGCGAACCGACCGCCGTCAATTCCCTGAGCTCAATGCGGTCCGCGTACCGGTTCTCCTTATTGTCGGCACAGTTGAGGAAGCGTTCGTCCAGAGGCCGGAGGAATACATCACGGCGATCCGGGCCGAGCTCAAAGCCGCGCCGTCGTTCGACTCGACCATCATCAACGGTGCGCCGCACAACTACCTTGGCCACGAACCTGAACTCGGCGCTGCGCTTAGACCCTGGCTGACCGTGTCGGTCCGCGCTGGTCTGAGTCAACACAGCTATGAAACTTGACGTTTTCGCCGTACTCCGCGACCGCTTCCTGGGACAGGCTGCGACGTTCTCGGACGACGACTTCCTGATTCGCGGCATTTGGAAGGTCGAGCTGGCGTTCCGGCCCAACCCAGCCGAGCGGAGATTCCAATATACCTTCTGGCTCGCAATGACTCGTGGCCAGGGCTGCTGCTACTGCACCGGCGATGACCCGCGTGGCCGTGACCTCGTCGGCACCGACGCGCGAGAGCTCATCCGGGAACAGACCTGCATCTCAATTGCCACACTCGACTCGCTGTACGCCTCACTGCCGCGGTCACCGACTGCGAGACACGAACTCGTCGGCACGCCGATTGAGAAAACGAAGCTGCGCACCGACATCATCCTTGCCGAAGCCCGACGCCTGCTTGAGCAGACCGACTCCAAGAGCCGCAGACCACGGGTCGTGAATGTCGGCGTTGTCGGCAACGTTGTCCGCAGTCTTTGCGAAGGTGGCTGTCAGGTATTCGCAACTGACCTCGAACGGGACATGGTCGGCAGCACGGTTCACGGCGTCAAGGTCGAAGACGGCTATCGCACGCTTGACCGCGTGCAGGAATCGGACCTTGCGATCGTCACCGGTATGACGATCGCCACCGACTCACTTGGCCTCATCATTGAGGCAGCCCGCAAGTCAGGTACGAAGCTACTCATCTTCGCCGAGACCGGTGCCAACTTCGGCGAGGAATACTGCCGCACGTTCGGCGTCGATACCGTTGTCGCCGAGCCGTTTCCCTTCTATATCTTCCAGGGCAGAAGCACCATCGAAATCTACCGGCGGGAGCAATTCTGACTCATCATTGGTCACTGAGCATTCGGCATTGGCCCTTGTCCGAAGTCACTACTCCCTGCTACATCTATTCCGCCGAAACCATCCGTCGCCAATACCACAAACTGGCCGGCTCTTTTCCCGGTTTCCTCATCTGCTACTCGCTCAAGGCAAATCCGAACCCGGCCATCTGCCGCCTGCTTGCTGACCTCGGTGCCGGCGCTGAAGTCAGTTCACGCGCCGAACTTGAAACCGCTCTCGCCGCCGGGTTCAAGCCCAGAGACACAATCTTCGTCGGCCCGGCCAAGTCGCAAGCGGAAATCGAGCTGGCGGTCAGCAAGGGCATCTACGCCATCGTTGCGGACTCGGCCGAAGAACTCCGGCAGATAGAGACGGTGTGCCAGAGCTTCAACAAGACCCAGTTCGTGCTGCTTCGCATCAATACCCTCGAAAAACCCCAAGGCCGCGAGAAGATGGTCGGCGGCCCGTCCAAGTTTGGGTTCGACGAGGAAACAGTTATTGAGCAGTTGCGCAGTGTCAAACTGGAACGTACCTGCATCGCTGGCATCCAGGTCTACTCCGCCAGCCAGGTTCTTGACCCCAGCTTCCTCGCCGACCACCTCGAATATGTCCTCTCCCTTGCCAGACGTCTATTCAACACTGACTCAAACCATGGAGTTCTTGAACCGCCTCCCCGCTGCATAGACTTCGGCGGCGGATTCGGCGTGCCCTACTCTGAAGAGGAGGCTGAGCTGAACCTCACCCCAGTCGCCGAAGCCGCTTGCCGCCTTCTTGCCAAAAACAAGGACTTTCTTGCCGGCTGCCGGCTGCTCTTCGAATCCGGCCGCTATCTCGTTGCCGAATCCGGCATCTTCCTGACACGCGTGGTGCGAGTCAAGGCATCAAGAGGTATGACATTTGTTATTACCGACGCTGGCATGAACGCCTTTTCCCGACCTGTATTCATGCGGGTTCGACATCCTATCAGGCTCATAAACAGACTCGCCGAGCCGGACGCTGGCCGGTACGAAGTATGCGGTCCAATCTGCACTCCGCTTGACTGCCTCGGCACCGATGTGCCATTACCCAGACCCGAGCCCGGTGACATCATCGGTATCCTCAACGCTGGTGCCTACGGCTGGTCCATGAGCCTGAAGGATTTCATGAGCTTGCCTCATCCGGCCGAATTCCTCTCCGACAACGGCCGCCTCACCCCCATCCGCTAACCTCGGCGCAACTCCGGCCACCGTGCTTACTCCGACATCTGTGTCTGAAATCAGTAATCTGGCATCTGAAATCCAGGTTCTTGTATGGCCTCCGGCTTGCCCTTTTTCTTCCGCTACGCTAGACTTCACCCGGCGTGACACGCAGCCCACGTTCTCTCCTCCTCCGCCAGCTTGTTCACACCGCCGCGGCCCTGACTCTTGGGTTCTTCGTCTACCTCATCCCGTTTCCCGGTATGCCCGACCCGGCCCGGCGCTGCCTAGCCATCATCGCGGTTGCCGGATACTTGTGGGTTACTGAGGCCATCCCGCTCTACTCCACGTCTTTCCTTGTTGTCTTCCTTGAAGTGGTGCTGCTCGCCGGCCCGCTCAAGCTTGACGCCGGCGTCTTCATCTCCCCATTCTTTGATCGAGTCATTATGCTGTTTCTTGGCGGTTTCGTCCTGTCCGAAACCCTGGGCAAGTTCGGGCTCGACACGATGCTCGCTAGCTCCGTCCTCAGCCGCACCGGCACGAAACCGGCCCGGGTCCTTCTCGGAATGATGTTCGTCGCTGCCTTCCTTTCGATGTGGATGTCCAACACCGCGGCAACTGCACTCCTCATCGGCATGGGTCTCACCGTCATCCGCGGCTTGCCCGAGGACGAGCCATTCCGTACCGCGCTGATTCTGGGCATTCCATTTGCCGCCAATGTCGGCGGCATCGCCACGCCCATCGGCAGCCCGCCCAACGCCATCGCGATGGGAATCCTTGCCGAACAAGGCATCCGCATCACCTTCACCCGCTGGATGCTCATCGGCCTACCGATCACTGTACTCCTGTTCTTCCTCATCTGGTGGCTCCTGCTTCGGCTGTTTCCGGCCCGCGTTGCGGCGGTCGGCCTACCACCGGTGCGAAAGGAACCCCTGAACAACCACCAGAAAGCAGTCATCACCGTCTTTGTCCTAACCGTCATCCTCTGGCTCACCGCAGAACTCCATCGCATTCCGGCCGCGGTCATCGCAACCCTGCCTGCACTCATCTTTACCGGGTTCGGTTTCCTCGACACCGACGACTTCGGCCGTATTGGCTGGGACATCCTTATCCTGATGGGTGGCGGCCTATCCATCGGTGTCGCCATACGCGCAAGCGGCCTTGCTGACTGGTTCCTCGCATCCCTTCACCTCAGCGGCCTGAATACTATTCTGCTTGCCTTCATCATCGTGCTCGTAGCGATAGCCATCACGACCTTCATATCCAACACCTCGGCTGCGGCCATGCTCCTGCCCCTGGTCGCCGGTCTCACTTCCAATCCTGTGCCACTTGTGCTTGCTGCCGGCATCGCGGTCTCGCTCTCGATGATTCTCCCCATATCAACCCCGCCCAACGCCATCGCCTACGGCTCCGGGCTGGTCAAAACAAGAACAATGGCTACGACCGGCGCACTCGTCTGTGTAGCAGGCACTGTCGCGGTGCTCGCCGTCGTTCTTACGGTCTCAAAACTCCTCGGTTACATCTAGGAGGCAAGATGGAAACTGCCAAAGCCGAATGCTGTCCCCGATGCGGCAGCACCCGTGTCACCAACTTAGTTTACGTCCGCTCTGGCCATGACACCTGCGTCTATGTCAAGTGTACTGAATGCGGCAGCTACGTTGCACGCTACGTCCTGTCTCGCTATACCTCGGAAATGAACTACGAGAGTATCCTCGCCAACCTGCGCGGCTTTGCCCACCGCTCCGGCAAACGCTGCCTTGAAGAAATCGAGGAATTCAGTGCGATGGTCCAGGCCGAGTTCGACCGGGTCCAAAAAATTGCGCTCGAACATCCTCAAGACAAGCGCGTCGAACAGATGATATGTGAAGCCAAGTGTTCAGAAAAAAGAACGGAGACTACGGACAGCTAGCATAGACTGCGGCCACGCCGCGCCGTTCCTGACTGCAAGGCGCAATTTCAGAGGGCACCTCGACGCTGAAACTCGGCCGACTGCTGCCTACGGTGCTTACGCCTGACATCGTTTGGAATGCTGGAAGTCAGAGGATGACAAGAACCGGCCCACTCGCCGTGAGAAAACCATGATTCCAGACATCCTCCGTCTCCCGCTGCAAGCCGCAACCCCGCAGCGGTAGGCTGTCTGCATCCTTTCTCTGACTCAGCATTCAGCGCTATCTTCTCTGGTGTACTGCGTACCGCGTATGGCGTACTGCGAGGCATTCTTGACACGTCCAAAACTAGGGTAACGTCCCCGGACTTCCCCAAAATCAACTGAAACAGAACGCCGTGCACCCCCACGCCCACAACGAAAACCAGGGCCAGCACTATGACCGCGCCGGCGACAGCTCCGACGTTCCGCAAGCCACGCAAGAACCTCACGTCGGCCCGATGCCAGCCAAACCCAGCCGAGTGTCAATTTGGATGAACCTCATCCAGATTGTCCGTTGCCGCAGGTGAATCGTCTCCCCTCCTCCCACACTATGAGCGCAAGTGCGCAGCATCCTTGGACGCCGGGACCTGACCGACGGCTACTTGGCCGAGACTGAGGCCAAGACCTGCAGCCCGGAAGTCGTTTCCACCGCCGTCGGTACCCTCACGGTGGTACGCTGAAACAAGAACGTTCGAACAGGCTGAAACGACGCAAGGCGATGCGTGCACTTGACATCTGCTTACTGATAGCTAGATTAGGCACGCTGTGAAGGACGCTCTCCCTACGAGGCTCAGACTCAGGGTATTCCTGAGTTCCACCTACTTCGACCTCCGCGAATGTCGTGAATACCTACGCCTCTCACTCGACCGCCTCCACTGGCTCGACGTCAAGCGTATGGAGAGTGAATGCAGCAGGCCAACTGGAGTCCTATCTGGGAGTCTTGAGATGATCGAGGACTGCCATATTTATGTCGCGTTGATCGGCAAACGCTACGGTACCGCCATCGAAGACGACCGGGGATGCATCTCAATGACGGAGCGAGAATTCGACTACGCGACCGAACTGAAGCTATACCGTACTGTGTTCATCGCTCAGGAACGTCGCAACGAACAGCAGGATAGTGAACCGTTGAGGGCCTTTCAGAAAAAGGCGAGCGCTGCCATATGGCCAGATTTCTTCAAGAACAAGTACCATCTGGCAGACATAGTGAAGGACGCTCTGTGGCATGTCTGGATCCGCCATTCCGGTCGCATGCTCATAACCACAGCGCAGCCGTGGGAGGATTTTGCACGAAGTGTCAAGCCCTACGTGGAGCTCCGGACAAGGATCGCGGAAG
>JBDRUN010000096.1 GCA_039801365.1 candidate division WOR-3 bacterium | reverse complement strand
TTCAGTTTCGTCTCGTGCAGCAACGTTTTCACGCTTCCTCGCAACGCAAGCCAGTCTCTTGGCGGAATGCCAGCCGACTTTGCGGCCGCCCTCAGGGGGTCACCATGTACCTGGGCTAGAGCTAAGGCCAGTAGAGATTCACTGCGCTCCTTGTCCCCAGGCCAGCTCAATCAGCACCATCCCCTTAATCTAAAGCTGTCCAGCCCTGCAGACAACGCGACCGTCGAGTTGCAGTTTCCCGACGCCGCCACCCTGCCTGATTCCCTGTACAACCATCAAACCACCTATGCGGCTGCGGCAATGTTGGATGTACGCATGCTTTTTTCGGCATTGGTGGATGCGGACTTTCTTGAAACCGAAGCGCACTTCAACGCCAAGAACGGCCAGAAACAGTATCGCCAGCGTGCTCCTGACCTGAATCCATCGGATGCGCTTGATATTTTGGCTGCTTACGTAAACAAGGTGGCAGCAGAAACCGAAGCATCTGATGTGGTGAAAGAAGTAAGAGCCCAGCTTGCCTCCGACTGTCTTGCTGCAGGAGAAAAACCTCCGGGCCTATTCACACTCACCGCTCCCACCGGTTCGGGCAAAACGCTGGCGATGATGGTGTTTGCCCTGAAGCATGCCCTGTGCCACAACCTGCGGCGCATCGTCTATGTTATTCCCTACCTCAGCATCATCGAACAGACTGTCCACGTCTACCGCAAGGTGTTCGAAAAGGCAATGGGCCCTGATTATGTCCTTGAACACCACAGCCTGGCCGGAACCCGGGGGCAGGACGACGGTCGGGAAGGAGACTGCGAGTCTGCTCGCTTAGCAGCAGAGAACTGGGATGCACCGATAGTCATCACTACCAGCGTCCAGTTTCTGGAATCGCTGTTTTCCAACCGGCCCTCGGCCTGCCGCAAACTGCACCGTCTAGCACGAAGCGTCATCCTGTTTGATGAGGTGCAGACTATCCCGTTATACCTCGCCATTCCCACGCTTGCAGCGCTCTCCCATCTTGTCGAGCGATACAGATCAACAGTCGTATTCGCCACTGCTACGCAGCCCGCATTCACACATCTGCACGAAAGCGTCAAGAAGTGGTGCGCGTCCGGCTGGCAGCCGACCGAAATAGTTCAGCACAAGTCTGCCATGTTCAATAAGCTCAGACGTAACAAAGTGGATTGGCCGGAATTGGATGCGCGTCTGGGGTGGCCGGAACTTGCCGAGATTCTGGCAAAAGACACCAATAGGCGGGTACTCTGCGTTGTCAATCTGAAGCGGCATGCACTGGAGCTGTACCGTCTGGTGCGAGACAAGCTCGGAGAGGATAACAACCTTTTTCACCTTTCCACCAATATGTGTCCGGCTCACCGTAAGGACGTGCTCAGGGCGATACGAAACCTCTTGGGCGACCGCGGCCGACCTCCTTGTCGGCTTATCTCTACGCAGTGCGTGGAAGCAGGGGTTGATGTTGACTTCCCAGTTGTATATCGGGCCTTCGGACCGCTTGACAGCATCGCTCAGGCCGCGGGCCGCTGTAATCGGAATGGCGTCGTTCCGGATAAGGGCAGGTTAGTTGTCTTCCTGCCCGAGGACGAAAAGTATCCGCAAGGCCCCTACGAACAAGCCGCCGGCGTAGCCAGAACTTTGGCCACTGAGAAGCCTGATATTGACGACCCCGAATTATTCCAGAAATACTACCATCGGCTCTACAACATTACGCAGCCGGAAGAACGCGCAGCCGCCCTGACTGAAGCCATTACAAACAGAGACTTTGCGGAAACATGCCGTCATTACAAACTGATTGAGAAGGGCGCCGTGAACCTGCTGGTCCCCTATGACCCGGAGATTTTTCTTTCCCTGCTTGCAGAGGTGCGAGGTGGGTATGGCCTTACGAGTCGCTGGGTTCAAAAGGCCCGGCCCTATGCGGTGAGCATATACCGCCCCGGCGATGATGCGCCCTATGTCCGCATTTCGCCCGACGATCATCCGGAGATCCCGGACGACTGGTACGCAGTAGCTTGGAATCGTAACGAGGAGGTGATTGACTACTACCATCCTAAGGAAGGACTGATACACAGAACAACAGAGAGACACTGGATCGCCTGAACCGAAGAAAGGAGGAGAAAATGAAGCCCAAAGACCAGGTGCTGGAAGTCTGGGGTGAGTTCGCCTGTTTCACTCGCCCGGAGTTGAAGGTGGAGCGCTTCAGCTATCCGGTACCCACGCCGTCCGCGGTACGCGGCATCTATGACGCCATCTACTGCAAACCGAAGGAGTTTCGCTGGCAGGTGACGTACATTGAGATACTCGCTATGCCGCAGTATATCGCACTACGGCGCAACGAGGTAAAGGACAAGGTGAATGTCAAAAAAGTATACGAGTGGATGAGCGGCAAGTCTCCCCCAGAACCCATCTGGGCCGATGGCACCAAAGACGAACTGGGAACCGACCTCAAAGGTAGAACCCAGCGCCAGACTATGGCTCTGCGCGATGTACGATATCGTCTGCACGCCGAAATCCGGCCCTGGCCCGGCTTTGAGGAACGACTCTCCGGCTTCGAGGAACAATTCCGTCGCCGGGCTGCGCACGGCAAGTGTATCTACCAGCCGTACTTCGGCTGTCGCGAATTCCCGGCTTACTTTGAGCTTGTGCAAGTAGGTGCGCCGGCTGCGGAAACGGTCAACTGGTCCCAGGACCTGGGGCTTATGCTTTACGACGTCTTTGACCTTGCTCGGCCAGGTGAGCGCATTATGGAAGCGGAAGACGTCTGCATAAGTGCCTTCCGCGCTTCGGTGCAGAAAGGCATTCTGCGCGTACCGGAATACACCAGTAGCGAAGTCGTCAAAGTTCCGAACGGGGGTCAGCATGCTTGAACTGCTGGCAAAGCTGGCAACCGGCGCCGAACCAGGATTCGCCGAGAAACAGATACGCTGGGCTCTGTCGTTTGACGGCAACGGCCGGTTTCTCGACGTGCTGGAGCTAGGTGACGCAGGTACTAAGGGAAACCGGGGTCAGACTTTCTCCCGCTGCCCGGAATTCATCCGGCAATACAAACAAGCTGGCGGTAAGTCCGAGTTCCTCTGGGACACTGCTGAAATCGTAGCCCGGTATGCCGAGAACCCGGACGATGAAGACTTAGGCAAAAAGCACGACCACTTCGTACAACTTTTGCGTGGTGCTGCCGCAGTGATGCCCGAACTCACCCCAATCGCAAATGCGCTGAACGACGACGATGTCCTCACTCAAATCCGGAAACGGCTGGAAGAAAAACGGGTAAGACCCAACGATAAGGTAACCCTGCTCATTGACGACGAGTATCCGCTTGCCTCGCCCGCCTGGCATGACTGGTGGCGTGAACAATACCGCAGGCTCTGTACCGGCAGACAGGCGGACAAAGCGGAGAAGCGGTCAAAACGCGCCAAAAGAAAAATGGTATGCTTGGTGAGCGGGGAAATTGTCGAACCGCTGGAAACACATCCCAAAATAGAAGGTCTGGCAGGCGTCGGCGGACAGCCGTCCGGTGATGTACTGGTTGGAATGGACAAGGATGCCTTCACCTCCTACTTCCTGCAGCAATCGGCAAATGCGGCTGTTGCCCAGGAGGCGGCCTATCGCTATCGGGCTGCGCTCAACGAGCTCATCCGAAATAACAGCCGCAAGCTGGCCGGCGCTCTTGTAGTCCACTGGTTCAAGAGCACGGTGCGTAAAGAGGACGACCCGCTGGATTGGCTGGATAACCCGCCCGGTGCTGAAGAGAGCATGGCGCGCAAAGCTGCCTCAGACCTGCTGGACAGCATAGCCAGCGGCAAAAGAGCCGACTTGGGCGATAACCGCTACTACGCACTGGTACTTTCCGGCGCTGCAGGCCGGGTAATGGTGCGCGACTGGATGGAAGGGCAGTTTGAGGAACTGGCCCGAAACATCGGCAACTGGTTCGAAGACTTGTCCGTTGTCCATCGTGACGCAGGGCGGTTGGCGCCGGACCCAACGTTCCAAACCATCTTGCGTTCCACGGTCTTCGGTCGTAACCCCAAAGAAAAGGACGACAACTTGCCGCCGCCTTTCGTTGCCAAGATGTGGCGCGTGGCGGTGCGCGGAGAACCAATACCGCAGGCCGCCTTGGCAATGGCTCTGGCGCGATTCAAGGCAGACATACTCGACAAAGACAAGACCTTCGATCACGCCCGCATGGGCCTGATGAAGGCATATTTCGTAAGAAAAGCAAGAAAGGAAGGAAAGGAAAACCATATGAGACAAGAATACAACTGGCAACATCCTTCGCCCGCATATCACTGCGGCGGTACTATGGCTGTTTTGGCAAAACTGCAGCAGGCAGCCTTGGGCGACGTCGGCGCAGGAGTGGTTCAACGCTACTATGCTGCCGCTTCCGCCACTCCGGCTCTAGTGCTTGGCCGCATCATCCGCACAGCCCAGTATCACCTCAACAAGCTGGAGCCAGGCCTGGCCCATTGGTATGAGGAAAAACTGGGCCAGCTTGCGCTCGCCATTGGCGACAACTACCCGCAGACCCTTACCGTCGAAGGACAGAGTCTCTTCGCCCTTGGCTACTATCAGATGTGGGTAGAGTTGAGAACTAAGAAATCCGAAGAAAACAAGTAAAGGAGGAACAAAATGAAAGAACCAATCAAGAACCGCTACGAATTCCTGTTTCTGTTCGACTGTGAAAACGGCAACCCCAACGGCGACCCGGATTCGGGCAATGCGCCCAGAATAGACCCCCAGACTATGCTGGGCCTTGTATCTGATGTTGCCCTCAAACGCCGGGTGCGCAACTACGTGCAAATGGCGAGGAGCAACATCGCGCCATATGCCATCTATGTTGAGCACGCGACGAATCTCAATCGACCGATCACCGTGGCCTATGAGAAGACCGGTGGACTCCCGAAGGATAAGGCTACCAAGAATGACGTGGCCCGAGCCAGCAAGTGGCTGAACGAGCAGTTCTACGACATTCGTACCTTTGGTGCCGTCCTCAGCATAGGTCCCAACGCGGGCCAGGTGCGCGGGCCGGTGCAATTCTCCTTCGCTCGTTCGCTGGACCCGGTACTCCCGCTTGATGCGTCCATTACGCGCATGGCCGTGGCCGAAGGTGTGAAAGGTGCGAAGTCCAGCGAGGACTACGAGAAGTGGGAGACTGAGCAGCCTGAGGACGAACTTCGCACGATGGGCCGGAAGTCGTTGATTCCCTACGGCCTGTATCTTGGCAAGGGCTTCATCAGCGCGCACCTGGCTGAAGGAACCGGCTTCTCTGAAGACGACCTGAACCTTTTCTGGGATGCGCTCTACAATATGTACGAACACGACCGCTCTGCAAGCAAAGGTCTTATGTCTATGCGCGAGGTATTTGTATTCAAGCACGTCGGTAACGACACCGACCCGAAGCAGCGGGCACAACAGGCGAAGCTTGGCTGTGCTCCGGCGCACAAGCTGTTCAGCCTCGTAAAAGTACAGAAGAAGCCGGGTATAGAAGCACCGCGCAAGTACGAAGACTACGAAGTAGTTTTGGACAAGGATAATGTGCCCAGCGGTGTCTTGTTCGGACACCTTGTGGCCCGCGACGGCGGCACGGTAGAAATCGAGTGGTTCAACTCGGAGGCTAAGTAGCGCGTGTACGAAGAAGACGACCTCTTGCCGCTCTCGGCGTTACAGCACCTTGTGTTCTGTGAACGCCGCGCCGCGCTCATTTGCCTTGAGGGCGTCTGGGATGAGAACGTCGCTACCGTCGAAGGCCGTCATTTGCACGATAGTGCGCATGATGTCGGTACCGAGTCGCGGGGCGACATACGGATTGCCCGCGGCCTGATGCTGCGGTCGCTGCGGCTTGGCCTGTCGGGCAAGACCGACGTGGTCGAGTTCCATCTCCTCACCCCTGCCCTCTCCTCAGAGAGGAGAGGGGGAGGACAAGGACGGCCTCTCGCCTCGTCTCTTTCCTCGGAAAGAACAGGGGGCGAGGGCGAAGGTCTGACCGCTTCTTACTCCCTCTCCCTTGAACGGGAGAGGGAAGGGGTGAGGGTGGGTCCGACCTCCGGTGTTGTTCTGCCCGGGGTCTCCGGCCACTGGCGGCCGTTTCCGGTCGAGTACAAGC
Source organism: candidate division WOR-3 bacterium (assembly GCA_039801365.1). Lineage (NCBI taxonomy): Bacteria > Pseudomonadati > Caldifarciminota > Caldifarciminota bacterium. Next base: position 3,031 of record JBDRUN010000096.1, on the reverse strand, counting down.
GCGGCCGGATGCGGCACGAGCAGGCATACGCTGTGCAGGTCTGCGCTCAGGCGCTCTGTCTGGAGGAAATGCTCGGCGTGACCGTGCCGAAAGGCGCGCTCTACTACGGCAAATCGGCCCGCAGACAGGAGGTTGTCTTCGATGAGGCGTTACGCCGAAAAACCGAGAAAGCAGCGGAAAGATTGCACGAGTTATTCAGAAGTCGCGAAACGCCGAAGGCAGAATATGTGAAGAACAAGTGCCGCGAATGCTCGCTTGTCGAGGTCTGCTTGCCGGACCAGACCACATCTTCACGTAGTGTGAAGACCTACCTTGCCCGGCTGACTGCAGAGTCCTCACCCCAACCCTCTCCTCATAGAGGAGAGGGAGAAGAAGACACGTTGGCCAGCTCCGTTCTTTGTGACAGGAGAAAGGGAGAAGAGCTCAAACCGGGTTATTCTCCTCAGCAGCAAGGAGACAGAAGGCAGAAAGACGTGGAGCGTCCTGTTACGCCCTCTCCCTTTCAGGGAGAGGGCAGGGGTGAGGGTGAACCATGAGCAGACCGACGAAGTCGAACATCGAGTTCGCGCGCCGGCTCAGAAGTGACCCGACAGACGCGGAACGACGGCTCTGGCACTATCTCAGAGACAGGAGATTCTGCGGCCTGAAGTTCCGGCGGCAGCATCCGGTCGGGAAGTACATCGCCGACTTCGCGTGTCCGGAGCGGGGACTAATCATTGAGCTGGACGGAGGGCAGCACGCAACACAGCGCGAGCGAGATGCGCGCCGGGGCCGGGAACTGGAGAAGCACGGATACCGGGTGTTGAGATTCTGGGATAACGATGTTCTGGTGCGTACGCAGGTCGTGCTGGAGGCAATCTACGCGGAGCTGTTCTCCTCACCCCAACCCTCGCCTCATAGAGGAGAGGGAGAAGAGGGGAGCGCGAGCCATCTTTCTTCTCCCTCTCCCGGTTGGAAAGAAGGAGAAGAGCAGAGGAATGATCTGCCGTTCCGCTTACCCTCTGCCTCGAACGGGAGAAGGAAGTGTGAGGGTGACTCATGAAGCACGCTTGCTGTTTCTTGTATCCCTCTCCCCTTAGAGGAGAGGGAGAGGGTGAGGGGAAATGAAACACCTGCTGAATACCCTGTTCGTCACCACTCAGGGCGCGTACCTGTGCCAAGAGGGCGAAACCGTTGTCGTTCGCGTTGACCACGAAGACCGGCTCAAACTGCCGATTCATACCATTAGCGGTATCGTCTGCTTCGGTCAGGTCACAGTCAGCCCGCCGCTGATGGGCCTGTGCGGGGAACGTAACGTGCTCATCTCGTTCCACTCTGAGCACGGCAAATTCCTCGGTCGGGTGCATGGGCCGGTGTCTGGTAATGTCCTTCTACGGCGTGAGCAGTACCGCCGGGCTGATGACGAGCAGTCCGCGGTTGCGATTGCGCGGTCCGCTGTTCTGGCCAAGACATCGAACTGCCGCACGGTTCTGCTTCGTGCAGTGCGCGACCACGCCGATGGTGCCTGCGCAGATGCTCTAACTAAGGCTGCCGTAGAATTGAACCGGATAGCTGGGTTAGTTCGAGACGAGCGGTCCCTCGACAGACTCCGCGGCCACGAGGGCGATGCGGCCCGGATTTACTTCGGCGTATTCGACCATCTGATTGTTGCCCAGAAGGACGACTTTTGCTTTCGCGAACGTAGCCGCAGACCCCCGCTGGACAACATCAACGCCCTGCTGTCCTTCTTATACTCGCTTCTGGCCCACGACTGCACAGCAGCCCTGGAATCAGTTGGACTTGATCCTGCGGTCGGCTTTCTCCATGCGGACCGGCCTGGTCGTCCCAGTCTGGCCCTTGACCTGATGGAGGAATTCCGGCCGGTACTGGCTGACCGCGTTGCCCTGTCGCTCGTGAATCTTCAGCAGGTAAAGGCATCCGGATTCAACAGAACAGAGACCGGTGCCGTAATTATGGACGACAAGACACGCAAAGAAGTACTAGTCGCATGGCAGAAACGCAAGGCAGAAGAAATACAGCATCCCTTCCTAGGTGAGAAAGTCGCCATTGGACTTCTGCCTTATCTACAGGCATTGCTCTTGGCGCGCCACCTGCGTGGCGACCTTGACGGTTATCCGCCATACATATGGAAATGACAATATCCCCTCTCCTCCTTGAGGAGAGGGCAAGGTGAGGAGAACATGCTGGTACTGGTAACCTATGACGTGAATACCCAGGGCAAGCCCGGACAACGCAGACTTCGCCAGGTCGCCAAAGCCTGTGAGAACTTTGGCCAGCGGGTGCAGAAATCGGTGTTTGAGTGTATGGTTGACCCAGCGCAATGGGCAGATTTGCGCAGCCGGCTAGTAGAGATTATCAACAAGGAAGAAGACAGTCTGCGATTCTACTTTCTCGGTTCAAACTGGAAGCCGCGCATCGAGCACGTTGGCGCGAACCCGGGCTATGACCCACAAGGGCCGCTTATCGTATGAAGGACGTACGCGAACCAGTAGCTTACAGGTTTGGTGGCAGGGCTTCGCAGGAGATGCAACTAATCAAATTTGGTACGATTGCAGCATTTTCTAGTGGCGGCGCATTCCCAGATAACAGCGACCGCAAGGACTTTCGCAGAGGACGCATACTAACTCGCTCAACCGCCCGGACTTAGGTCAGGCGCAGTCGCCCGTCACGCGCGGGCGTGGATTGAAACAGCTTATACTTGAACTTCAGATGGTTCAATAATCGTCGCCCGTCACGCGCGGGCGTGGATTGAAACTGTTATCATACAATCGCCAGCGAGCCCGGATAGTGTCGCCCGTCACGCGCGGGCGTGGATTGAAACACGCAGTATGACCGGCGATTATTTCGGGCGGGTGCGTCGCCCGTCACGCGCGGGCGTGGATTGAAACGGGTGCTAAACATCATCTAGACGTTAGCAGGATTGTCGCCCGTCACGCGCGGGCGTGGATTGAAACTGTCGCACTCGCATCGTCGTCCGGGATGATGCGCCGTCGCCCGTCACGCGCGGGCGTGGATTGAAACTTGACAGGCT
>JBDRUN010000095.1 GCA_039801365.1 candidate division WOR-3 bacterium | reverse complement strand
CTCACTGCCCTTTTCCGAGGTGCTGGCCAACGCGGGCAAGGGACTGGCGTTGCTTGCGCGGAGCTTTCTTTACATACTTGTACCGGTCGTACTCTACGGCGTGGTCTGTCTGTTTCGCGAGCGACGCGGACTGTGTCTGGGCCTGGTGGCGAGTGCAGTTCTGTGTTTTCTCTATGCGGTCAACTACAGTATTCCCGACATCGAAGCCTATTACCTGCCTTGCCTAGTTGCGCTAGCGGTATTCTTCGGAATCGGTCTGCAAGCCGTGCTCGGCCGGCTTGGACGATGGCGGCACGTCGGATGGGTGGCAGGTGTCGCGGCTCTGGTCTTAGGCTATCCGGTTTCCAGCCGCCGGGACTTTTTTGTTAGCCGTGACCAGGCGTTGAATACGCTCGCCTCGGCGGACTCAAACGCCATTATCTTGACCGACTGGTGGGACGTGTACTCGCCGGTGTTCTATCTCCAGCACATCGAAGGTCTGAGGCCGGATGTGTGCATCATTGACAAGGAGCTGGTCCGAAGGTCATGGTATTTCAAGTATCTTGAGAGGGTTTATCCGTGGCTGCTTGAGGACTCGCGGCCCGAGCTTGACACCTATCTTCGGTTTTTGAACGAGTTCGAGCATGGTCGGCTCAAGGACCCGGAAGGAATCCAGCGTGCCTTTATCCGCGTGCTCGAAAGTTTCGTGGAACGAAACCCGGACCGGCCCGCATATGCTACATTCAGTCCCGGTTCAGGCCTTGACGCGGGGCAGATGTTTCAAGACCGGGTGTGGGTTCCGGTCGGACTACTGTACGAACTGCGAACCGACACGGTCGTCCCGGCGTTCGACTATTCGCAGTTTACGGTTCGGGTTCCGAGAAGACCGGATGCGCGAACCAGGGCGAATCTATACCGGTACCAGATGTTCTGTCGAGACCGGGTGCAGACACTAATCAAAACTGGACGCCGAGCTGAGGCTGAACAGGTTGCACAGTGGTACAGGTTGGTGCTAGAATCGCCAAAGTAGAACGACATGGCTCGGAACGCCAACAGGGGGGTCTCGCAAGAACGTACGAGGCCAAGAATCAGAAGGCAGCTCAAGGAACTGGTATCGCTCGGAGTGGTCCTGGCCGGGCTTGTCATCTCACGCATTCTCTACTTCGCACTTGGGGTGAGGTTCGACTCAAGTTCCTTACCCTGGTTCTGGCAGTACATTGACCCTCACCTACTCCGCACCGCGTTCGGCCAGAGCATCCTACATCTACACAGCCAGCCGCCGCTGTTCAACATATTTCTGGGCATCGTCGTCAACCTGTTTCCGGGACAAGAGTCGCTAGTCTTTGCGGCAGCCTATCTGGCACTCGGCGTCCTGCTTTCCATCGGGCTGAATCTTGCCTTGACCGGAGTCGGTGTGTCTAGGTGGCTTTCGGCCGCACTCACGCTTCTGTTCGTCGCCAGTCCAGCGTGCGTCTTGTATGAAAATTGGCTATTCTATACGTACCCGGTCTGCGTTCTGCTCGTATGGTCGGTCGTCTTCCTTGAGCGATTTCTGACCCGATCCCGAATTCGCGACGCATTCGGCCTCTTCTCTCTGCTGGCGTGCACAAGCTTGACATGGAACATGTTCCACCTAGTCTGGCTCGTCCTCTGCCTGGCCGTGCTTGTTCTTGCCCGGCCCAAACTCTGGAAAGGCACTCTTGCTGGCGCAATGATTCCACTTGTCCTGGTGCTCGGCTGGTACGCGAAAAACCTCGTGCTGTTCCGCGAGTTTACTGCCAGTACCTGGGCTGGGATGAACCTCGCCAAGATGACGAACGCGATGCTGACCCAGCAGGAACGCCGACGTCTCTACGAGGAAAACGTCATCTCCGACCTATCGCTCGTACCACCGTTCTCAGACCTGGAGCACTACGACCGATTTATCACCATGCCAGAAAGTACTGGCATACCGGTACTGGACCAAAGGCTCAAGCCGAGTGGAGTTCCGAATTACAACAACATCGCGTACATTGAAATCAGCCGTCAACTGCTGGCAGATAACCTCGCTATTCTCAGAACCAGACCCAGCGCCTATCTCCGCGGGCTGGCTGATTCCTACCTGAACTTCTTCCTGCCGTCAGACGCGTACATGTTCCTTGCGTCCAACCGTGAGAAGATACTCAGGCTCGTCATGCTCTGGAGTACGTTAGTCAATGGTCGCTTCGCGTTCAAGCTCAGGCCGGACCTTCGGCGGACCGACCCCTGGGCATACTACACGTGCGCGTTCGTCAACACTGGCCTGTGGCTTATCGCCGCGTACCTGGCCGCATTCGTACTTGGAGTTGTCCTGCTCTGGCGCCGTAGGTTCAGAGACTCAACCGGGCTATGTCTCGTGTTTGTCTGGGTTGCTGCGTTTGCCGCCGCACTCATTGGCAACCACACCGAGGTCGGCGAGAACAACCGGTTTCGGTTCGTGCTCGACCCGCTCGTGCTTGTGCTGGTCGGCTGGATGATTCAGGCCGGCTTGGTGCGGCTCAGGAGGCCGCAGACCCAGCCGGCTAGCTTGAAGCGTTGACATTGCGGAACGCAGGTCTATTCTGTACCGGTCACGATGTCCGTGCTCGAGACTTTGGACGCACGGGCCTTCGGGCGTGGCGTACTGCTTGATGTGAATGGCTTTCGCTGACAGATAGGAGTTGCCAGTGAAAGAAAATCATGCTTACAAGCCAGTCAAGGCCCCAACCGGCACCAGGCTTTCCTGTAAAGGCTGGCATCAGGAGGCGGCCCTGCGGATGCTCCAGAACAATCTTGATGAGTCGGTTGCCGAGAATCCGAGGGAACTGATTGTCTATGGGGGGACCGGCCGGGCTGCCCGTAACTGGGATTGCTACGCGGCAATCGTCCGCACACTCAAGACACTGGAGGACGACGAGACCCTGCTTGTTCAGTCCGGCAAGCCGGTCGCAGTGTTCCAGACCTGGCCCGCGGCCCCGCGCGTGCTCATCGCTAATTCCAACATCGTTCCGCACTGGGCGACCAAATCCTATTTCGATGAATTGGAGCAGGCTGGGCTCATGATGTACGGCCAGATGACGGCCGGCTCTTGGATTTACATTGGCACTCAGGGCATCCTGCAGGGAACCCATGAGACGTTCGTGGCTGCAGGCCGCAAGTCGTTCGGCACTTCAGACCTTTCCGGCCGGTTGGTTGTCTCAGGCGGGTTGGGCGGGATGTCCGGAGCTCAACCTCTAGCCGCGACCATGGCGGGGGCCACCTATCTTGGTGCCGAGGTTGACCCTACCCGCATCAGGAAGCGCCTGGCCTCGAAGAAGCCGCGTTTTCTCGATGAGCGCATTGACGACCTTGACAAGGCGATTGACAAAGCCCTGGCGTTGAAGGAGAAGAAACAGGCCTACTCCGTCTGCTGGTATGGCAACATTGTGAACCTGCTCCGTCGGCTTGTGGAGCGCGGAGTCACCCCTGACATTCTGACCGACCAGACATCGGCGCACGACGAACTGCACGGCTACGTGCCGACCGGAATGAGCTTTGAGCAGGCGCTGGACTTGCGCCGTGACCACCCGGACGAATACCGCCGCAGGTCTTACCAGACCATGGCTGAACATGTGCGGCTGATGCTCACGCTTCAGGGCCGGGGCGCGACCACTTTCGATTACGGCAATAACTTGCGCGGCAAGGCAATTGAAGGAGGTTTTCTCAAAGAGGACGAAATCCGTTCGCCTGGCCGGGCCGGTTCGTGGAAGTACCCGGGTTTTGTTCCGGCCTACATCCGACCGTTGTTCTGTCAGGGGAAAGGGCCGTTCCGCTGGGTCGCGCTTTCCGGCGACCCCAGAGATATCCTCGAGACCGACCGGATAGTCGTCGAGCTGTTCCCGGACAATACGGCGCTGGCTAACTGGATAACCAAGGCTGAGGTGCAGATACCGTTCCAGGGCCTGCCGGCCCGCATCTGCTGGCTTGGATTCGGCGAACGGGAAAAGGCTGGGCTGGCATTCAACAAGGCGGTGCGCGAAGGGCGGTTAAGAGCGCCCATTGTTATTGGCCGGGACCATTTGGACTGCGGCTCGGTTGCTTCGCCCAACCGGGAAACCGAAGCAATGAAGGATGGCTCAGACGCAGTCGCGGACTGGCCGCTGCTGAACGCCATGCTCAACGTTGCGTCCGGTGCGTCCTGGGTCTCGATTCACTCCGGCGGCGGAGTCGGCATCGGGTATTCGGTCCACGCCGGCCAAGTAATCGTGTGCGACGGTACGCCAGCAATGGATAAACGTCTGTGCCGTGTGTTGACCAATGACCCTGGGCTCGGCATTGCCCGCCATGCTGATGCCGGGTACGAAGATGCAATTGCTCTGGCCCGGGCCTGCAGAATCAATCTGCCGATGGTCGGGTGATGTTCTAGTGCGGAGTGGCTGGGGTCTATTGGCGCAATAGCGCCTGGGCCAAGGCAAGACTCCAGCATAGGCAGGTCAAGACGACAGTGGGCCATTCTGCAAGCGGACGGCGGCAGCTGAATCTGACTCGGCGGGGGGCGTAGTCTTTATTCGTAAGCTCTAGAGCAGGGTTCAAGCTGAATCTGGTCGGAGTTTCCGAGGTTGCTGGGGACTCTAAGCGCTGGTTTCCGGACGCGGGCTCAAGACCTCTGACCAATTGTCTTTCCTCGGCGTAGGCAATCAGCCAATACTCAAGAATAAACCCGACAATGATAGTGATTCCGACTAGCACCGCGGGCCAAAGCGCAACGAGCATACCGGATACGAGAAAGAAATTGCCTGCGTACAGTGGGTGACCGGCTGGCGACTTCGGCCCGAGCTTGAAAAGCCGGTAAGGTCCGTCCTGCACAATCCGGCTCTGCCGACTTCTTCCAGAGGAAGTAAGGGCGGAGGCGGTATTCCGGTTGCGATCACCACCGATTTCAGCGGCCCTCGCCTGGATGCCGATATAGCCCATGGCCCAGCACCTCAGGGCCAGACCGGCTAGAATAGGAGCCAAGCCTGCAAGACAAGTTGCTATTGTCCCCCGACTTGTGCTGAACGCGAGTGCGAACCCAATGAACCCGATGACTGGGCGCCAACGGAAAAGGGATCTTCCGGTCTGCTCCAGCATGCTCTGGGCTGGCACGACGGGAATTTACCGCTGGTCAGCGTCTGGTCAAGCCCACCGGCATTGGTAACTGGACGTCGGACATCTGGAATGCGACGATTGTGAAGTGTAGCACATCCCGTGATGCTGCGACACAGGCGTGCTACACTTCCAATGAGTTTCAGGGAGAAGTCTCATCCATTTCCATCCAGACCCAGATTTCTTGACGGCCGGGCGGTCAACGATATACTCGACCTAGGTGGACCAGAGCTCATGCGGTGGCTTTCAGTTCGGTCTTCTCGGCGGCTGAGCCGGGTAAGAACTACGGTCTGGACCTGGCTCAAACAGTCGCTCCTATTTCTCTACGGCTTATGCATAAGGGTGAAGGTTGTCGGCCGAGTCGCAGTTCCGCTGCGCCGTGGATTCATTGTCGTGGCCAATCATCTGAACGGTGCAGATTCAGTTGTGTTGCAGATCGCACTGCGCACGAGACTTTTCTTCGCCGCCTCATCGCGGTGGTTCAGAGGTCCCTTCTCCCGGTTTATTATGCGCCACATCTGCGACGCCTTTCCGGTCGAAACCGGACTTCCGTTCGAGAGCATCTCCGGCGTGCGCAGTTGTCTTGAGACACTACGGGCCGGGGGCAGCGTCGGCGTATATCCGGAGGGTGGGTTCAACCTGAGTGGTCGAGTCACGGACATCAAGGATGGTGCGGCATATCTTGCGGCCCGGACCGGTGCGCCAGTGCTACCGGTGTACATCAGGAATCTGCGGTATGCAGGCCGAGTCGACCAGACGACAATCTGGACCGAGTGCTGGACCGGTTTTCTTTCTGTTGCGGAGAATCTGTTCAACACCCGCATTGAGATACTGGTCGGTGAGCCGATTCAACCAGCACGTCTGTCGCAGACCAGCGAAGAACTCAGGGCCGAAATTGATCGTATAAACGCACAGATTAGACAAGAGTTCGAAGAACTAGCTCAGGGCATGCCGGCTTGACTTGGGTCCAGAACCAAACTAGCATTGCCTGGATGTCCTTACCTGAGGAGGTATGATGCTTTGCAGAATAGGGTTTGTACTGTTGATGATCGTTGCCGGGTCCGCTTCGGGGCGATGGGTAAGTCTGGAGCCGGGCCAGCCTGAGCAAGAGCCGTCGTTTCAGGTCATTAGCTCGAATTCGGTCCGCACTGTTGTTAGTCTGGACTTGGCCGGCGTGTTCGTTGAGGACGTTGAGGTCGACGGCCGGACGTTTCAGATACTCACGCTTGGCATGGAGGCAGGTGCCGGGACTTGGGAACAGGGTTTGCCGTATCTACCAGCAGTAGCCCGGTTCATCCAGATTCCCGCAGACCGGGACCCGAGTGTCCGGGTGCTTGTGCAGGACGAAGTGCTGCTCACAGGATACAACGTCTACCCGGTTCAGCCGCCGTTGCCTGAAGAAGAAACACCGGTTGCGTTCGTAATTGACAAGAAACGGTACCAGACCGACGAGTTCTACCCCGCAGTTCCATGGGAGACAAGTGAGCCGATGATTATGCGGGACCTGCGGCTGGTTCAGCTTGTACTGAAGCCGGCCAGGTTCAACCCGGTTTCAGGTGAGCTGCGCGTGTGCCGCAGGCTAGTGCTAGAGCTCGCGTACGACCGGCCGGGTAGTGTGAACATCAAGACCAGACCGGACCTGACCGTCTCACGGACTTTTGAGCCGTTGTATCGCCGGCTGGTTTCGAACTACGATTTCAGGCCGCCCCAGCGACCTGAGGATGGCAGTTATCTTATTATTACGCACGACGACTTTGCAAGTGCAGTTCAGCCATTTGCCGAATGGAAGCGGCGCAAAGGCTGGCGCACCAGGGTCGTGACCACAAGCCAGGTCGGCGGTAGTGATTCGGCGCATGTGTACTCCTACATCTACAATGCGTACCACAACTGGCCGTTACCGCCGGACTATGTGCTGCTCGTAGGCGACGCGCCTAGCCATATCGCCTGCTGTCACCAGACTTCAGGGTATGCGGCCTCAGACCTGCCTTACTCGTGTCTGGAAGGTTCGGACATACTGGCTGACGTGATGATCGGCCGGGTTTCGGTACAGACGTTGACCGAGGCCCAGACTGCGCTCAACAAGCTTTACCGGTCAGAAAAGGAGCCGTACACCGAGAACGCCGGATGGTTCGGCAAAGTGTGCGCACTGGCCGCTTATGAGAGTTCACCCCGGTTCTGGAGCGTGGTCATCAGAATCCGGAATTATGTCATGGGCAGACCGTTTGTGCAGTTCGACACTCTGTTCCAGCGCTGGGGTTTGAATACCGCGCAGGGTCTGACCGACTCCTTGAACCTTGGTCGGTCGTGGATGCTGTACCGAGGCCATGGTCTGAAGACTGGTTGGGCGAATGTCAGTCCGTCGTGGGAGAACAGTAACGTGCTGGCACTGGCCAACGGCCGGATGACGCCGATTGTCATCGGCCCGACCTGCGATGCCGGAGACTTCGACTACACGTCTGACTGCCATGCCGAGGCGTGGCTTAAGGCTGGTTCACCGGATTCTCCGAAGGGCGGGACCGGATATTTCGGCGCGTCTGAGCCGAGCTATTCCGGGTACAACGATACCCTGGCTCTGGGCTGCTTCATGAGCTACGTTGACAGTACACTGTTCACGTTTGGCCAGTGCACCCAGTTTGGCAAACTCCTGATGCTTCAGGCCTATCCCTTGCCAGACCCGACCTCAATCAAGGAAGTGTGGATGTTTAACAACATCGGTGAGCCGGAGCTGAACTTGTGGTCCGCAACACCGAAGCAACTTGCGGTCAGCCATCCGGCGACGGTGCTAATTGGCAGCTTCCCGTTTCCGGTCACGGTCACCCACCAGGGTTCGCCGGTAAGTAATGCCCTAGTGTGCGTCATGTCCAAGAGCGATACGCTGACTTACCATGTTGGCTATACTAATGCCCAAGGTCAGATTCAGTTCACACTGAATACCACTTCGCCAGGTGATACGATTCTTGTAACCGTAACCGGCAGAAACCTGCGTCCCTATCTTGGCAGTGCACTGGTGATCGCGCCCAACATGGCCTACATTACTTACCTCGGGCACGTGGTCAATGACTCGACTGGCGGGAACGGTGACGGTATTGTGAATCCGGGCGAGACAATCAGATTGCCAGTATGGGTGAAGAACTGGGGTAGCCAGGCTGCAGATGGGGTCCAGGGACGTGTACGTATCGCCGACCCGTATGTAACTCTTCTTGACTCGATGGAAAGTTTTGGTCGAATCGAGCCGGGCGACTCCGCAAAGTGCATGCCGGGATTCCAGTTCTCAGTAGCACCCGGATGTACCAATGGTTACGCACTTAGATTTACGCTTGTTTGTCGGGACGTGAATGACTCAACATGGAACTCGAACTTCTCAATCCCGATTGGAGCGCCAAGGCTCTGGTTTGTGTCCAAACAGGTACGGGATGAAGGTTCGGCCCGGCCAAATGGCAAACTTGACCCGGGTGAGACCGCAGAGCTTGAGGTTACGATCAAGAACACCGGTCTTGGCCACGGATACAATGTCCGTGGAGTTCTGCGTTCGGGCGATGCAAGGCTCGCGGTACCGGACAGCACAGGGACTTATGGCACGGTGATGGTTGACAGCACCAAGACAAATACCACTGACCGGTTCACTCTGACTGCGGCCGGTTCAATCCCAAAGGGTACACCCATCTCCTGTACGCTTCGGCTGTACGGTGACGGCGGTTATGCCTCGGTTGAGGCGTTTGTGCTTGTGGTCGGTGAGGTATGGCGGGTGGATCCGATTCCGGATGGTCCGCGTCAGCCGCCTTTGTACTGGGCATTTGACGACATGGACACGACCTATGACCAGCGGCCGAGTTATTCCTGGGTTGAGGTCAAAACTACTGGCACCCGATTGAACTTCTCCCACAATGACGCGGTCATTGTTGTCACGTTACCGACCGCGTTCGGGCCAGTGAAGTACTATGGTCAGCGTTACACCCAGATTTCGATTTCAGCGGACGGCTGGATTGTGCCAGGCAGCTATACTACGACCAACTTTACGAATACTGGTCTGCCATCGAGTTCGGCACCGCCGGGTGCGATATGCTTCAACTGGGACGACCTGTATCCAGGGTACGGCAGTACGGGTTATGCGTACTACTACCACGATGCGGCCAACCGCCGGTTCATTGTCGAGTTTGACTCAGCGGCGTACTACGACCAGACGTCGGTGCGGGACAAGTTCGAGGTTATCTTCTACGATACGACGCTGGCTGCGCCGGACGGGAACACGGTGTTTATGTTCCAGTACATGACCGCGAACCGGTACACTTCGAACACGGTTGGCATGCAGGACCAGGGTCAGGCGATAGCGATCCAG
>JBDRUN010000094.1 GCA_039801365.1 candidate division WOR-3 bacterium | reverse complement strand
CGATGACATAGGCGAAGGAATCTTGGACTGCGAAGTCGTTCAGGGCCGTGTGAATCCATGAGCGTTGCGCCGGGTTCCGCTCATCGGTGATGCTCCATATCTCCAGCCCGGCGGTCGAGCCGACATATAGTAGGCTGTCGCGCACCGCCACGCGCTTCATGATGCCGCCCGCGTTCACGTCGGACAGCGGTTCGATTGTCAGAGAATCCTGTCGGCTGAACCTGAGCAGGCTGACTCCGGAACCCCGTGCCAGCGCCACCAGCGTTTCGCTTGGCGTCACCCTGCCGTCAACGTCATACGACGGCCCGTAGCTCCAACGGCCAATGCACCGGATTCCGCTGTCTTGTGGAATGACGCATCCCTGCCAGTACTCGTCCCTGAGTCCGCGCTCCTCAAGCCACCTTGCCCGAAACCTCGGATGCACCCGACCCAGCGAATCCATCACCGCCTGCTCCTTCCGCCAGTCCGAAAGCTGCCCTGCCGGCGCAGCAGCCGCCAACATGAAAAGGCAAGCCAATGGCACTCTGCCCCAGTTCCTCATGCGTCTATCCTAACACAGGCCGAATCCGGGTCAAACAGCCTGGTCTTGGGTGCTCCGCTCGCGTACCGTGTATATCATGGGCAGCGACACGAGCGTGGTGACGCCCTTGGCCAAGATGTTGGCCAAGAAGATAGAAACCACAACCGCAAGAGGCATCCGGCCGATGAATGCAAGCGAGCAGAACAGGGCCGAGTCAAGGGGCACGCTGACTGAGTTGGAGGCAAGCACTCTCATCCACTGAAGCCGGTGGCCGACCTTGTTGACCCAGAGCTGATATACTTCGCCGTCCACGAGTTCAGACACCACCTCGGCAATAATCGAGGCGATGACTATCCGCCACAGTGCCCATGTGGTGGGAGCGAGCACCTTGCCAAACTCGAGTTGCGGCCCGACACTTGCGTCCGGTGGAAGTTTCGCCACGAACACGAACAGCCCAGCCATGCACAGGTTGATGAGTGCGGCCGTAATGATTAGCCAGCGTGCGGTCTTGATGCCCGCGGTCTTGTGTACCAGGTCGCGGAGAGTGAATGTGAATGGGTACACCAACGTACCGGCGTCAACACTGAACCCGGCGATTACCACAATCCGCAGGCTGGTGATATCCGACAGCATCTGGGCCGCGATGTAGGCCGAGGAGACGACTGCAACTGCGGTGAGGCTCCTGCGGTCGCTGGTCATATCTTTATGATGGCCAAACGAAGCTCGGCGTCAAGCGAGGATCCCGCATGCGTCCTTGACTGGCCCTCCGCTTTCTCTATTCTTTGCGTGCCAAAGCGAAAGGACACGAATCGTCATGAAGAAAGACTTAGTATCCATTGCCGACCTGACAAAATCTGAAATCCAGGACCTGCTGGCTCGCTCGCAGGAATCAAAGAAGACGCTCACCAGCCAGAAAGGGCCGACCCCGGCCGAAGGCAAGACGGCCGCCCTTGTTTTTGAGAAACCGTCTCTGCGTACGCGGGTGACATTCGAGGTCGCGTTTCGGCAGCTCGGCGGTTCAACGGTCTATCTCGGCCCTCAGGAAGTGGGGCTTGGTACGCGCGAATCGGTGCCGGACGTGGCCCGCAACCTGTCAAGGTGGGTTGACTGCATCATCGCTCGTGTGTTCGAGCATGAGAAGATAATCGGCCTGGCTGAGAACGCCACAAAGCCGGTCATCAACGCGCTGTCGGATGCCGAACATCCCTGCCAGATTCTGGCTGACCTCCTGACCGTACTTGAGCACCACGGTCGGCTGGAAGATGTAACAATAGCGTGGACTGGGGACGGCAACAATGTCTGCAACTCACTGCTCCTGGCTTGTGGACTCATGGGCATCAATCTGCGCGTGGCCACGCCGCGCGGGTTCGAACCGCCGGAACAGGTAGTGAACAGGGCGCAGGAGTACGCAAGTAGGAGCGGCGCAAAGATTGTTTTGACCTACGACCCGGTCCAGGCCGCTACTGACGCGGACTTCATCTACACCGATGTGTGGGCTTCAATGGGTCAGGAGGCTGAGACCGAGCAGCGGCGCAAAATATTCCGGCCATACCAGCTCAACCGTGAACTACTGGCGTTTGCAAAGCCGGATTGCAAGGTACTTCACTGCCTGCCCGCGCACCGGGGCGACGAGATTACCGACGACGTGCTGGACGGACCTCAGTCGGTCGTGCTCGACCAGGCCGAGAACCGGCTTCATGCCCAGCGCGCACTTCTGGCCCGACTGATGGCAAAGTGAGAGAAATGACCGACGCATCAAGCTGATGGAGGTTGTATGAAGACGGCCCTGATTCTACTTCTGGTCGCCGGGCTGTCGCTCGCCGGGCCGGCCGGTATTGAGCCAGTTGTCTTAACCGGGTCGGAGGGTACCGAGCAGGTCTGGTTTCGAATCAATACCGGCAGCGGCTATCTGTACGATAAGCCCCTGCCTCCTGCCGGGCCAGGCGTTTCACGCTCCGACACCGGAGTGCTGTGGGTGGACCGCAACCACGCCAACGCTATCGCCCAGTCGGTCGCCATCTCAAACGACGGTCACCACATATTCGCCAATTGGTATCTCAATAATGAACGTGCCGCTAACTACCGGACGCTCGGCACCGAGGTACCGATGTGGGCCGCACCGGGCAAGTACCCCTGGGCCTATGGCGGCCAGCAGATCGGCATATCCCGCGACGGCTCGGTACTCGGGCTTTCGGCCTATAACGGCGCAGTCAAGTGGTCCGGCTCCAGCCGATACCCGGACTGGGTATTCCCGTATTCTTCCGGCGTTACCGGCTACACGCGCGTGAGCCGCACCGGTAACCGGGTTGTCACCTGTCAGGACGGAAAGCTGACCTGGCTGCGCGAGCGCGACATGCACGTCGTCTGGACCGCCGAGGTTCCAGAGCCAACCCGGCTCCAGGGTATTGACCTTTCGGACAACGGCCAGGTCGTTGCAGTGACAGTCTATGACTCCTGCATCATCTTTGACCAGGGCGAGCGCCGTGCTGCCGTGCCGATTGGCACCTCAAGCGCCGGCACCCAGTACGCCGCGGCCTTGTCCGGCGACGGCCGGATGCTTGTAACCGGCGACTACCAGGGGTATGTGAAACTCTATGCGTGGGACAGCATTGGCCGGGCATACAACCTGAAGTGGCAGGCTCAGGTCGGCACGCCCTGGGTTGCGGGCGTCGCAATTTCCCGCGACGGCAGCAAGATTGCCTGTGGAACCGGCTATGCCAACGGCAAGCTGTGTGTATTTGACTCCAGTTCATCAACGCCGGTGATGGTTTACCAGAACTATGGCTCGACCGGAGCCTATGTCGCTTCGGTTGCGCTCTCGGCGGACGGATCCAGGGTAGCGGCCGCATCCTGGGGTGACATCGCTCCTTCCGGCACGTTCCGTGTGCTGACGGTCCATAACACCAACGGCGACACCACTCCGCTTGTCGCCATAACCCGCGACGAGGAACCCGGTTCACTTTTCTGCTGCGACATCTCAGACGACGGCCAGTACGTGGCCGCAGGCGGCAAGGCGGTTCACGCCCAGCAAATGGGTAACGGCGGTGAAGTCTATGCAATTCTGGTTGGTGCTGCGGAAAGCCGCAACGTCGGTACCAGCGCCGCGCTTGGACCAGGACGGCACATTCGAGCAGGGGTTCCGGCAACGGTGTCCTGGCGCGTCACAAACTATGGCGACTCGACCGAGACATTCTACTCCTACGTTCTCATCACGGACTCTGCCGACAGCCTGCTGCGCCGCGACAGTGTGCTGGTATCCGGTCTTGCTCCTGGTGCTTTTCTGGACGTCTCGGTGGCCGCCTTCACTCCGCCGGCTTATGGTCAGTACGGTTTCACTTATTACACTGCGCTCGTGGCCGACCAGTATCATGGCGACGACACACTGCGCCTGTTGTCAAGATGCTTTCACGACGGTGTGCCGGTCTGGGTCAAACCGCCGTTTCCCGAGCAGACCGTGGGGATGAGCTTCACTCCGAAAGTCGGCGTGTGCAATAACGGTTCGTATGCTGATGCAGTCAGCATCACCTTCTTCATCGAGGATTCGACCGGCAACGTGGTCTACGCTGAAAGCGCCAGCGCCGGCACGCTTCAGCCCGACGATACCGTCGGTGTGACTCTGCCGCCAGCAACGATTGGTGCGCCTGGACCTCACACCGCAATCGCAGTGACGAATTGCCCGGAAGATTTCTACCCGAACAACAATACCTTCAGGTACCGGTTCCGATCTACTTACGAGATAATCTACGATGACGGAGTGCCCGAGGCGTTCTATTGGGTCGGCCGCAGAGACAACGACAAGTTCTACGTTCGATTCACGCCAACCGTTGCTCCACCGTTCGCCATCACCCGCGGTCGCTTCTTTGTCAATATGGCCAACACGCCCTTTGACTACGTGATGGTATGCCCGGACGCGGCCGGGATGCCCGATACCGCAAATCCCCTCCAGGTGGTAAACAACGTCAGCGCACCCCGGGCTCCAGGCTGGGCCGAGTTTGACCTTGATATCCATCGCACGAGCAGTAACGACTTCTGGCTCATCTGTCACTGGCCTCCAGGCTCGCCCGCGGTCGGCATCGGTGCGGACCGCGACCAGCCCATTGACCTCCGTTCCTACTTCTCTTCCAACCAAGACCCGTTCCGCCAGTGGACAACGCACGACTGGATGATGCGGCTCACGCAGTCCCTTGAAGTCGGCACCGCCGGGCCACGCGAGCCGCTCCGCTCTCTATCACTCTCTGTTCCCACCGTGATCAGCCGGCATGGTTTTGCCAGCTATTCGGTACCGGTCTTGTGCCATGTGAAACTTGCGTTATATGATGCAAGTGGCAGACTGCGGGCCTGTCTGTACGAGGGCGCGCGTGAACCCGGCACCTATCGCCTGCCACTTGATCCAGCCCGGGTCGGTGCCGGCGTGTACTTCTTGAAGCTTCTTCTGCCAGATATCCAAGAGTCGCTGACTGCCAAGCTTCTGCTCGTGAATTGAGATGAGATGAGCCATTCTTCTCTTAGCGCAGACCGGTCTGACCGGCAGGCAGACTCATGCTTGCCCGCTGACTCTTGCTGGCTAGAATACCCGGCGTGCAACGGCCCGAGGTTCTAATTGTTGGTGCTGGGCCGGCCGGACTGACTGCCGGAATCTACGCGGCCCGGTCCGGTCATAGGACTTTGATTCTGGAGAAAGGCCTGCCCGGCGGTCAAGTCACCTTCACACCCGAGGTCGAGAACTATCCTGGTTTTGCCGAGCCGGTTGCGGCGATGGAACTCGCCCAAGCAATGGAGGAACAGGCGCGGCGGCATGGCTGCGAAATAGAGACTATCGAAGCAATCCGGTTACGGACCGGCGACGGAGAGATTGAACTCGAAACTTCCGGTCCAACCCTCCGGCCGCGCGGGCTGATTATCGCCTCGGGTGCACAGCCCCGCGAACTGGGCATCAAGGGTGAGCGCGAACTGCGCGGCCGGGGCGTATCCTACTGTGCGGTGTGCGATGGCCCACTGTTCCGGGGCAAGGAGGTTGCCGTTGTGGGCGGCGGTGATTCGGCGCTGGACGAAGCACTATACCTTGCCGGACTCTGTTCAAGGGTATATGTAATCCACCGCCGCGACGAATTCCGGGCGGCAATGATGACTCAGGAGCGCGTGCGCAGGACCGAAAACATTAGACTTGTCCTGTCGAGCGTTGTAACCGCCATTACCGGTACTGAAAAGTTGGACTCAATCGAAGTGACCGACAGAAAGGACGGCTCGAAGACCGTACTGTCGGTGTCCGGCCTGTTCATCTACGTCGGTTCTGCTCCCAACACCGGCTGGTGTCAAGGCGTCGTGGATACCGACGAAGCCGGTTTTGTCCGAACCGACAGCTTGCTCCGCACCAATGTACCGGGCGTGTTCGCCGCGGGTGACGTGCGGGCTACTCCCCTACGCCAGATTGCGACCGCGGTCGGCGACGGCGCCCTGGCCGCGATGACCTGCCACCGCTACCTCACCGAGCGGCCGTAGCGCGGAACACGGCCTGGACGCTGACGCTCAGCGTGGGAGGATGAGCTTCCGAGTGAGCTTCTCCCCTCCGGCCTCAAGCCGGACGAAGTAGGCTCCAGCGGGCAGGCGTTGCTCGCCAGCAGTTCCGTCCCAGGGAACGATAACCTGCCCGGGCCCCAACTCGTCTTTGTACAGGGAGGCGACTACTCGACCCGCAGTGTCTAGGACGGACAGGGCGATGTGGGTTCGGACCGGCACCTGAACCAACACCTCGATGCCTCTGAGTGCAGGGTTCGGTCTGACTTCGAGCGTGGTGGTCCTTACCGGCCGCATTCCCGGCACCTCAGTCGCACCGCCGGGGACCTGGTCTCTGATGACGTAGACAGCCGAGTTGGCACAGGCAGCGAACACGTATCCTGAGTCCGGGTCCACGCCGAGCGCAAGCGGTTCATACCCTACGCTGTCGTCTGACACATCAACAGCCACGATGCGAGAGTCGCTCGCCTTAGTCAGGTAGAGGATGTCGTTGGTCGGGTTAAGCACCACACCCGACGTGCCGGCATAGTTGCCCGGTATTCTCGCGATGATGCTGTCCGTGGTTCCGTCGAGCACGAATATGGTATCGCTCGTTGCTCCGTACACGTGGTTGGTCCGGGGATTCCAGGCCACCGTGCCAGAGGGCAGGAACTTGCGAACCGTGTCGCCGTACCCATCGATGACAGCAGTCCCCCCCGAACACAGGCTCACTTAGACCTTGCCATCGGTCTCGTTCGTGGTCATTCCGCCAGGCCCGCCGGGCACCTGAATAGTGCATACCAAGCTATCCCCAGCCCCGTCTATGACCGTCACGTCGTCTCCGAACGTGTTCGTGACATACACCTTGTTGTGCGTTCCCAGATGCCCCAGGTAGGTGGCACCATTGCCGGCAGGCACAATGTTCAGTAACGAGTCCGTAGCGCCGTCGCGTACCCACACTTTGTTGTTGCAGTTAGCATAGACCTTGTTGCTTCTCGGATTGTAGCACATACCGACAGGGTCCGGAGCGAGTTCGAACACACGAAGGAATGTGCCTGCAGCTATGTCGAACACTGCTGTCTTGCCGAGACCAACCACTGCATAGAGTTTGTGGTCCTGCGTGTTGAGGCACACCATCTGCTCGCCATTCTGTACAACCATCCCATAAGGGAGGGCTATCGTCTCCACGATGCTGTCGGCCCGAGTGTCTATGACCTCGATGAGCGTGTCAAGCCCGGCCAGAGTGCAGAACCGGCTCAGGCCCTGGTCCAGATACAGCCCATGCGTGTAGTGATTCACCCGACCTTCCACGTCAATCCGCTCGACCCGGCGACCCTCAGGGCCTGCCATTACCCCCACCGCGCCAACACCACCGTAGAATACCCTACCTTGCGCGGTATCGCAAACGGCCAGCCTCGACACGCCGACCACGCCTGCAGAATCCGGTAGCACCACCCTTCCTTCGATTGTCTGCCCGCGGGCAGAAACCACCAGCAGAAACAGCAGGCTTGCCATGCGCTTCATGACTCTATAGTAGGCACAGACAAGACCGTCGTCAAGGCCCGGGGCTTCATGGTCTTACTTGCTTACTGTGTACCTGCCGGTGGCGTGAACGCCCAGCAAGTCTACTGTGACCGTGTATGCTCCGGCCGGCGCTGCTAGCCGAGAGAAGGCGGCGGTTGACGGCAGCCCGTCAGGAGCGTCGGCGGCTCAACCTGAGGCTCGTGACCCGGCTTCAGGCCGGCCGAACGAGGGTCGAAAAACAGGCAGAAGACTCCTCAAGTCCGATGCCCGTCTTGTCCCAAAATCTGTGAAGCAGTACACTGTCAGCCCATAGCAGCCCTATTCTCAGTAGGCGTGGTACGCAAGCCCGATGCGCACTCGGTCCACTGCGACCGACGTGACTGTCTCCTGGTACGGTCCCCATAGCGGGTCGACACCAGTGTATTTCTCAGTCTCGTATAGCTGCAGCTCAGCGAGGAGTTCGCACCTGCTGCCCACGCGAACGCGCGAACCAAGACCGAGACGCAGTCGGTAATTGCCGGGAAACATGAAGCGCGTATCCGCTGGTCGGCTTCCACAGTACAGCGAAAACCGTAGTCCTGCACAAGCGTATGGCAGCACACGCCAGGCGCAAGGAGGACTGAGACTTGCCTCCAAGTCCAGGTCCGGGAAGAGCATTATCCCGCACCCGCCTTTGAGGTAGCACTGGAATTCCGCCAGATTCAACCTAAACCCGAGGTTACTCCAAGGTCGGTACTCGGCGAAGAAACCCGGCCCTACATAGGGGTCGCTGATGACCACCTCGTAGAGCAGTCTGCCTGTACTATCGTAATAGGCCGTGCCACTGGATACCAGATTGGCACTTAAGGCACCGCCGATAAGTACCCGGCCGGGCTGCGCCCCATGTGCGACGCAAACGCAGGCCAGAACCGGCAGAGCCACAGCTAAGTCAAACCAGCACTGAGGGTGAGCTGCAACAGATGCCTCAGGTCCATCTCCGGTTCGTCGTGAAGCGGGATGAGCAGCGGCCATGCGTGGATTGGTCCTATACTTATACGGCACGCCGGCTGTTCGGTTGCCCTCTGTGATAGACTACCAAGTGCGGTATGTCGTCCTCGTGGACGGGCATAACGTATCGGAACTTCCGGTGAAGTAACCCTGGCTGTACCATTCCCAGGTGACCGAACGGCTGTACGAGTAGTCTCGATACGTATTCATGGACCAGCCCCATCTGGTCACCCAGCGACCGACGTACTGAACGGGTCCATTTCGCGTGATGCCGCAGTTCTGCTTGAGCGACATCCAACCGGGGTTGGTCCAATCGCGCCAGACCTTAGCACCTGGCTGGACTCTCTTCAGGTACGCACCGCTGTAGCTGGCGTTGATGTAGCTGGCGCCGTACCAGCCATCGAGCGCTATTTCGTCGTAGAACCCCGCCTGCTGGGCCTGCGCCAAGTTCTCCGAGGGCGTAAGGTACCCCATACCGTGCAACTGATCGAGCGTCACTTGAGTGAAGGGAACCCCGTCCGCCGTCGGGGGCGGAGGTGAAGGGGCAGTTTCTGCCTCTATCTCCATCACCTCGGCCTTTATCTGCGGTGGCGGCGTAACGCCACGGCTGGCGGGGGATTGACCGTACAGGGCGATGTAGTAGAATGCGCTCGCCATCACTGTAGAGATGCCGCCCAACAGAATGGCGAGACACGCGGCTCTTGACAGGCTTCTCACGTTTCCTCCTTGAGATGCATTCGGTCACTTAGCCGTCATAGCCTGGACTCTGACGATACTCATCCAATTCCTGCTGTCAACCCCTGTCAGTATTGCCTCCTTCCTTCGTGGCCGAAAACAGACTTGGCGCGGCTGAATGCCGCGAGGTTCATCGCTGATGGAATGCACAGCCTGCTCCTAGCTCTGAGGCACCGCAGGTATTGTACCAGCATTCGATGGAGTCGTAGCGTTGAGGGTTCCCCGTGTACGTGACGCCGGTGAAGATGCCCGACGGTGCGTCCGCCATGGCCGTT
>JBDRUN010000093.1 GCA_039801365.1 candidate division WOR-3 bacterium | reverse complement strand
GATGTGCATGCGAACAGGGATGCTGTTACCCTGAGGACTTAGATTCGCAATACGGGCCCTGGGAATGATGACAACGTTTGAGTCCACCTTCTCAGTCGGAGCAAAGATCGTCACCGTCGCGGCGTCTAGCTCGGCGAAGCTGGGCGGGTCTCCACCTTGTCCCCCTGCGAGAAAACTGGAATCAGGTGGTCCGATGCTAAGCCGCCCGGAAATAGCCAGGGATAGTTCGGTCCGCCGGTTGTTCGAAAACCCGGAGGCTGCCCCCCAGTATACGACCAGAGTCCTACCAGCAATGGTCAGAACATCGAGCCAGGAGTCAGCGTTCAAGTCTCGCGCGTAGCCAGACCCAGTACCCCTTCCAACTTCCAGTAACGTGCAGTCGCAGGTGCCGACACCCCATTGTATGGTAACAAAGCCAGACTCCCAGTCGGCGGAAATCAGCTCCACCTGACCGTCAAAGTCGAGGTCCACATAAACGGTCGAGAACAGACTCTCTCCACTTGAGGGAGAGAGATTGAACGCGGGACTGGCTATGGCGAGCTGAGTCTGTAGAACGAGAATAGCCCAGAGGAGCTTCATATACCCTGCAATTCCTTTCCTTCCCAGCGCTCATATTATAGCCAACCCCCTCGCAAAGTCAAACTCGTATCGCCGGGGGTAGTAGAGCTTGTCCAAAAACCCCGGTGCGTGCCAGAGCGTCTAATGTAGTGGATTGACTGTGTTCCCTCCGACAATCGGCCGGCCCTACGAAAGGAGTGGTATCGTCTATGCCAGTACGCCCCTATGACCAGCGCAAGATGTTTCTGTTGCCGCCCTGCTTGGATGAGTGGGTGCGGGCCGACCATCCGGCCCGCGTCATCTCAGACATCATTGACCACCTGGATGTGTCCGAGTTTCGGACCGTGCATCACGCCGGCCGGCCCTGTTTCGCTCCCCGGATGATGCTGAAAGTGCTGCTGTGGGGCTACGCCAACGGTGTACGGGCAAGTCGGAAGCTGGCAGAACGGCTGGGTGCAGACGTGGTGTTCATGTGGCTGGCCGGTATGGAACAGCCGGACTTTAGGACCATCTGCCTGTTCCGGCGCAACAACCCAGCCGCGTTGAAGCGGCTATTTGCCCAGGTCCTAGGCATTGCCCGGGACATAGGGCTGGGTCAATTGGGACTGGTGGCGCTGGATGGTACGAAGGTACGTGCCAGCGCCGGCATCGACAGCTTCAAGCGGCCGGCCGAGTGGCAGAAGGAGCTGACCCGGCTGGAAGAACAGACCCAGCGGATGCTGGACGAAGCCGAGGAAGCGGACCGGGCAGACGATGGGGCATACGGAGAAGACCGCCGGGGCGATGAGTTGCCCGCCGAGTTGGAGCAGAAGCAGGCGCGAGTGGAGAAGATCAAGGAGATACTGGCCGAGGCCGACCGCCGCGGGGATAAGAAGGCGCTTATGAGCAGCACGGACATTGATGCGGGTTACATGTACGGTCCGGCCGGGTCATTGCCGGCATACAACGCGCAGGTGGCGGTGAACGAGCATCGGCTGATTGTGTATGCGTAAGTGACGACCGAGCCGGTAGACGTCAACCAGGTTGGGCCGGCGCTAGCGGGAATCGAAGAAGCCACGGGTCAGAAGCCGGAGCGGTTCCTGGCTGATGCCGGGTACCGCAGCGGCCCCAATCTCAAGCTCTTGGAGGACGAGTGGGTGGACGGGTATATACCCGAGACCGGGGAGAAGCATATTGGGCGAACGACGAGAAGGAATTCGGCGCAATACGGCCGGGAAGAGTTTCGGTATGATCGGGAGCACGACTGCTACCGGTGTCCGGCCGGACGGACGATGACTCGGACATCCGAGCGCCGCAGCAAGACCAAGTACAGCGAGCAGACGAAGAGAATCTACCGGCCGCCGAGTGGTGTATGTCTTGCGTGTCCGCGCAAGGCGCAGTGCACCGTGAGTAACAACCTACTGGGCCGGTCGATCAGCCGTGACGACTATGAAGAGGAACGGGCAAGGATGCGGCAGAAGCTGGGAACGGAAGAAGGCAAGGCGGTCTACGGGCGTAGAAAATGCCTGGTGGAGCCGGCAATCGGGCAGCTCAAAGTGATAGGGGGATTCCGGCAGTTTCTCCTGCGTGGAAAGCAGGGAGCTGGGATAGAATGGAAGTGGATGACTACCGCCCTGAACCTGCTGAAGATGAGATGGAAGGTCTTGAGGGGCGAGGCCAAGTTGGCCTGGGCGACCTAGCCCGAGGCAGAAATCTCCAGACGTAACCGGAAGACGTGCCTTGAAGGCCATGACGTCCAATCCCGGACCTGCGCAAGAGGGTTTCTAGACAAGCTCAGCGTGCTGGTCCAGAAGCACCATGGGAAAGCAGGCAAATGTGTCCGGTAGTGCAACACCTTTGTTCCGCAACTGCACTAACGGCGTGTTGCCCTTCATGTCGTGCCCGAAGTGTGGCCGTCGCACGTTGTAATAGTACTGCCACCGCCCAGCATACTCAAGAAACTCGCCTACGCTCCCGATGCGCTCCAGCAACGACAGGTAGAACTCTTCGTCATCGGTCCGATGGCTCCGCTCCACCCGCCCCTGATACCCTTTCCGCCCCTTCGGCGCTCGCCGCAGGACCGCGCCGTACGGCCGATACCACTGCCGATCCAACTCCAAAAGCTTCGCCGCATTGTCCCCGCCAAACTCCATGCCCCAGTCTTCCTGCCAGTTCACCTCAGTCTGTATCCCATACGACCGCACCCAAGCCATCACCAGTGCCACAAACAACAGCCCATTACTCTGATTCAGCTCATAGCTGTATGCCAGCAGCCAAAATCGCGTCTTCGCCTCACAGAACGTCCACTGATACCGGGGCAGACCTAACCGTATGTAACGCGTGTACTTGGCCGTACCCAATGCACCTTTGTCCAAAACGTCCTTCACATCCACCTGGGCCAGAGTGAAAGGCACCCGCACATCCCAAGCCCATACTGCCGGGTAGAGCACGTGCCGCAGCTTACGCTTCCGACACCTGCCGTGCTGTCTGAGCACATTACGCACGGTCCATTCGTTCAGCGCTAGTTCCCAAGCCAGCCGTTTGCGACCCTTGCCGGTCTTGTCCCGCTCGGCCAGAATCCGCTCCTGCACCGCCTCAGGAGTCCGGTTGGGGCTGTGCCGAGGCCGACGCGACCTATCTCCCAGTCCAGCCAAGCCTTCGGCCTCGAATCGCCGCACCCATTTCCGGACCACATTCCGGCTGGTCTTGCAGCGTCGGGCGGTTGCCGAGATACTGCCGGTCTGAGCATGAATTGCTACTAGCTTTTCCCGGCCGATCATGCTTGCCTGCTTCTTACGTTGCCGGTACAATTCGCCGTAGTAAACCATCGTGGGCTCCTTCTGGTTTTCTTGAACCCTGTACAGTCTACTGGAGGAGCCCCGATGGCTTCAAGTAGCCGGCCAAACCGGCGCACCGAGGAGCGCGTGCCGACCACCTGCTGCGTGCTGCGTCGATGTTTGCGGCCACCCCTGCCAGTAGAACTTCCCCTACCCTGGTAACGATGTCCTGACCCTTTTACTCCCTTGACTTGTTCTTGCGGAAGTCTATCATTATTCCGATATACACCTGGAGGTCCCGTGAAACTGAACCTAACCGGCCGTCACTTTGAAATCACGCCGAATCTTAGACGGCACGTAGACTCGAAGGTATCCAAGTTTGACAAGTTCAATGACCTCGTTCTTGCTGGTGAGATTGTCCTATTCAAAGACCACGTCAATGACATCGCCGAGGGCAGGCTCCACCTACGCACTGCAGTAATTGCTGCCAAGGGGGAGGGACCCGATATGTACGCCGCGGTCACTGACCTTGTGGACAAGCTGATGGTTCAGCTCCGGCGTCACGAGGGTAAGCTTCACGACCGACGACGAACCAGGGGTGGTCGGATCGAATAGTATGGGCGAAGGCAAGCAGATAACTGTCGCCACCTTGTTCGCCGAACGCAAGGAAGAGTGGCACTTGGAACTTGTGGGCGGGGCCGCGGGCTTGGAGCAACGGTTGGTATCCACGTCTGATATCAACCGGCCAGGCATGGCACTGTCCGGGTACACGGGCGTATTCCTGCGTGAACGCATTCAGATTGTCGGCTCTACCGAGCTGTCCTACTTGGCGACGCTGACACCGGATTCGGCCAGTGCGGCTGTAGCCAGGGTGTTTGGACTCGGACCTCCCTGTTTTATCGTAGCCAAGGGATTGATGCTACCCAGAGTCTGGACCGAATTAGCTGACCGCCACACCATACCCGTCCTACGCACCCCTATGGACACGACCCCGTTCATCCATCGCCTGACCGCCTATCTCGACTATCGGTTGGCTCCAGAAGAACACATACACGGCGACTTGGTGGACGTGTTCGGAGTAGGTCTGCTGATAACCGGCGAGTCCGGAATCGGCAAGAGCGAATGTGCTCTCGACCTGGTCCATCGCGGCCATCGGCTGGTTGCAGACGACCTCGTCAAGGTGTTGCGCCGGGGTACCGGCATCCTGATGGGCTATTCCGCGGCAAAGACGCCGCTGCTTGCCCACCACATCGAGATTCGGGGCGTGGGTATCGTGGACGTGTACGGTCTCTACGGCATCCGTGCTCTTAGAGTGCAGAAGCGGATTGAAGTCGAAGTGCGTCTGGTGCACTTTCAACAGGGCATGGACTACGAACGCATTGGTATTGAGGAGCAGTTGTCCGAGATACTCGGCGTCCGGATCCCCCTCGTTACCCTACCTGTCATACCCGGCAAGAATTTGGCCCTTGTGTGCGAAGTAATTGCCAAGAACCACATACTCAAGGTCTTCGGCTACCATCCGGCCAAGGTGTTCAATGACGAGCTGAAGCGAGTCATGGGCAAGGAACCGAAGGTTGATCCGCATATCACCGATGACCAGGAGTAGGAAAAGAGAAAGATTGAAAAACCGTGTTGCAGGGCGGACGACGATACCCAGTGCTTCTTCCGCAAGACTGAATCCCAAACGCCAGACGCCAAGACCGCCTGTCGGAGTCATCATCGGCTATGGCGGTCTGCCTGAGGCTCTCCGCCGCGCTGCATTTTCTATCGTTCCGGACCGTGCCGGCCTCCTAGTGGTCTCCGGTAGCAATCAGTCAGCCCGTGACTTGGATCGGAGGCTCAGCAAAGCTGTTGCCCGATACCCTGGCCGGCCGATATTGATCTTCGCCGATATGTACGGCACCAGTTGCGGTCAGGCTGGATCTAGATTGCAGCGCAACCGCGAACGGGTCGCCACTGTCTTTGGAGTTAGCCTGCCATTGCTTGTTCGTTTCCTCCAGTATCGTCACACAATGAACTTGGAAGAACTTGTTCAGCTGATGACCAGAACTGCTAGTCAACAGGCCAGCAGGACCATAGTCCGGAACCTACCTTACTGAAGGTGTTTGCTCAAGCTTCTTCGCCAGACTGACATCGCCCAATCTAGGTCGAGTCTGACGACTTCTGCACCATCGAGTCCAACAATGCTCAGTACTGGCTCAGAAGTCGTCTGTCCCACTGGACTGCAGGGCACGTTACCCAACAAGGCCTCAAAAGACCGGCGTGCCTCAGGCCGGACCTCGCAGACAAACCTGGTATTGGACTCGCTGAACAGAAGAAAATCATCTCGGCGGAAACACCCTGCTCCCGGCACCCGGCGCAGTCTTACTCGTGCACCGACCCGACCGGCAAAGCCCATTTCAGCGAGACAAACCCCAAGTCCGCCTTCAGCTATATCGTGGCATGCGTTCACCAATCCGGACCGTATCGCTCGGCCAAGCGCTGTCATTATCCTGCGCCCCGAGCGAGGTTCCACTTTCGGTACCTCCCTGCCCAATCCCTGGTGCATTCGGAAGTACTCGCTGCCGCCGAGTTCCTCGCGGGTCTCACCCACCACGTACACACAGGAACCAGCTTGTTTGAAATCCGCTGTGACAGTACGCCGGGCATCCGAGACAATGCCCAGTGCGGATACAAGTAAAGTCGGCGGAACCGGTATTGAATTGCCACTTTTAGTCCGAAATTCATTGTACAACGAATCCTTACCAGAGATGAAAGGTACGCGGTACCCTTTGGCAATATCGTAGCAAGCCTGGGCGGCGCGAACCAATCCCGCAAGCTGGTCCGGTCGTTCCGGACTGCCCCAGCAGAAGTTGTCCAAGAGGGCAATCCGCCGGACGTCGGCGCCGAGCGCCACACAGTTACGCAATGCCTCGTCAATCGCTGAAGCCGCCATCCAGTAGGGATCAATAAGACCGTATCGGGGAGCGAGCCCGCAGCCGATGACACACGCCCGGTATGAGCCCTTGACCGGTGTAACGACGCAACCGTCGGTCGGACCAGCACGGTCCGGCCCGCAGAATGGTTTCACCACGGTCTGCGCCTGCACTTCGTGGTCGTACTGCCTGACTACCCATTCCTTACTCGTAATGTTCGGAGCCTGCAATAGTCTCACGAGCACGTCCGTCAGATCCTGGTCGGTTCGGACAAATGGGTCCGCCGTTTCCGGTTTGCTCCAGCGCGCTACCCGCTTCGTTCCGCGCCACCCGGAGTGCAGGAACTTCATGTCAATGTCCGCCACCCTTGAACCCCGGAAGTTCAGTACGAGCCGACCGGTCTTGGTCACGTGTCCCATAACCGTCGCCTCCACATCAAGAGCACGGGCTAGCTCTAGGAGCCGATTTACCTTTCTCTGAGACGTGAGAATCACCATCCGCTCCTGGGCCTCAGAAATCCAAATCTCAGCGGGGCTCAATCCTGCATACTTCAGCGGTACACGATCTAGTTCCACCTCACACCCTAGCGAAGCTGTCAGTTCGCCGATCGCACTCGAAAGACCTCCTCCCCCGCAGTCAGTTATTGCCTCGACGAGTCCTTCGTCTCGGGCCGCAAGTATTAGGTCAGCCACTTTCTTCTCTTCGATCGGATTTCCAATCTGCACTGCACCAGACGAGAACTCCTGAGAATCCTGGCCGAGCTCCAGCGATGCAAAAGTCACGCCGTGAACCCCGTCCCTACCAGTCCGACCACCCACCAGTACAATCGCTTGTCCTTTACACACCCGCTTCCTGACCAACCTACGAGGAATCAGGCCCACCGCGCCGCAGAATACTAGCGGATTGCCGATGAACCCTTCATGAAAATACACCGCCCCGCTAGCAGTCGGGATGCCCATCCGGTTACCGTAGTCGCGTACTCCGGCGACTACCCCACGCATTATCTGTCGCGGGTGAATCACACCTTGAGGAACGCTCTCGACCGGCGTCGTTACCGGTGCAAAGCAGAAGACGTCGGTTAGCAGTATCGGTTTCGCCCCGCAGCCGGTACCAAGGCAATCCCGGATAACACCACCAACGCCGGTTGCCGCACCCCCGTAGGGCTCCAGAGCTGATGGATGATTATGCGTCTCAACCTTGAAGGTAACACCGTACTTGTCGTCGAATGCTATCACGCCCGAATTGTCATTGAACGTTGATAAACACCAGTCTGGAGCAAGTTCCTCAGTAACTCGAAAAATCGTTGACTTCAGCAGGTTTCTTAGTTCATGCCCGTTGAAGTCAATCTCTCCCCGAAAAGTCTTATGCTGACAGTGCTCAGACCATGTCTGTGCGAACGTCTCTAGCTCCACTTCGGTTGGGTCCCGGTCTTGCCCCTCATAGTATCGCTGCAGTTCGAGCATCTCCTCCAGACTTAGAGCAAGCAGTCCTTCTCTCGAAATACGATTGAGTTCCTCGGCGGACTTACCCCGCAACTCCACAACCCGTTGTGTGAATCGAAACTCGGCTGGCTCAGCGAATACCTGTTCTCCGGGCTGGCATGCATGTTCAATGAGTGGATTGAAAAGCACTCGCTGCGCCAGCGAAAACTCAGCCGCAGAAAGTTTCCGCCCGAAGTAGTACCCCCGTCCGGTCCGCACCTGCACCCCTGAAGGTGGCTTCGATTCCCGACATCCCTGCTGACCTGTCCTGTTCACACAATCAGCAATCGCTCGCTGAATGCCAGCTACGCTCGGGTCCATGACACCATGATTGTACAGAATTTCAAGGTCACATACCGCCACCTCGTTCGTCGTCACCCGATAAGTGTCACTTACCGGATCAGAGAACACTTGTGAAGCAAGCTCTTCCACCTGCTCCTGGGACAGATCACCGGCAAGAAAGTACAGTCTCACCAACCTGAGCTTGGGGAGATTTCGCAGACCGACAGAACTTAGGTCCTGACTGAGTGCACCAGACTGCGGGTCGCGCCCACGGCGCGTAACTTCTAAGCGCCAAAACACACAGGAAGATATGCCAAACTGCCACTCAGTCAAGCTCGGCACTGTGAGCCAGAATCAGCATTTCTCTCGTGACTTCTCCCGCCTTCACGTCGGGCGGGGAACGGAACAACAAACAGAAGGCGGTACGGCTCCGTGATTCGAGCCTTAGCCAAAGTTCTTGGAGTCGGTCCCAGATACCGTTAGTCGGACGCTCCGGTAACAGACTGAAAACTGCGGCAATCGTCTCTCAATCCTGTTTTTCGAAGGTCATGAGTTGTTCTGTGTCTGGCTCCCGCCTCAAGACTGATTCGTCTGCCGTAGTCTGTCATCTCGGGCGAAAGGACCATATCCCCCGCTGACTACGCCTACACCCCTAACCGCGTCTACTCGCTGATGATATTCAAGAGCTCGCGGTCCAGTGAGTCAGACTCCTGATTCGCACTGGCAAACGTCCTCACAAACTGGCTAACAACCTCAACCAGGTCGCGGTAGTCCCTTAGAAGTTCGGGCTTCAACTCTCGCAGGGCCCGAACCGGATCCGCGGTATCCAGCACCGCGACCGCTGAACGGAATTGGGTAATCCGGGACACGCACAATGTCGCTAGCGAATCCTGCCTGGGCTCAAGTTTCGGTACGCTCGTACGGTACTTCACGAATCGGCGCTCAATCCTAGCCAGCCGCCGCTGCATGCTGTGCTTGAGAGCCTTGAACTCCTGCTCAACAGTCATCGTTGTCAGTCTGACTGGTGGTCGTCCGAGTCGAATCCGCCTCGTATTGTGCAGGACAACGAGAACGGCAAGTGTCACACCAACGCAGGCAACGACGATAATCACTGGTGTCAGCGCACGTCTTACCCAGTCTGTCTTGTCCGATTCTTTCTCGCATTCCATACGCCTCAATTACACTCGCCAGTCACGTGGTGTCAAGCTCGGCAGCATCTCTGTAGGGCCGGCCAAGGTGAATCGTGACCACTTGCCTGATGCCTGCGCGTTTCATATGATACCCGCAGGGTCAGCCACCCGTCACGGTCGAGCGCAGGCAGCAGGAGGACGCCCTGGTCTACCTGCTGCGCAACCTCGGCCAGTATCTCACGCGGACTCTTGTTGTCACGACTGCAGTTCTTCTGTTCCAGGTTGTAACAGAGCTGATACCCGCCCGCCTTGCAGAAGAAGTCCCGTCGGTCCCGAAACCCGTCCACCTCGAAAAACTCAAATTCGATGGCGTTGTGTATCGTCTCCACCTCGGCATTCCAAGTCGTCTTGGGTATCTCCAGACTCCTGATGCCGGCTTCTGCCAGTAACCGCTGAAAAGCACTCGGCTCTTTCGCCTGCCAACTGCCAATG
>JBDRUN010000092.1 GCA_039801365.1 candidate division WOR-3 bacterium | reverse complement strand
ATGGTTTGATAGCTTTACAATCATTACTCGGTCGGGCCAGAAGGATACACCCTGCCCGACCCTTTTTCCAGCCAAGTTACACACAAATAAGGATACTACCGGTAGGCGGTGCGGGCTTGACGAACCTGCTTTGAAGTTGTACCGTTTGTCGTTGAGATACTCGTCACTTGCGACTGTTCTGCTATACCTTGTTGTTCTGTCGGGGTCGAACGTAGCCGTCCGCGGCCAGACTTTGTACGATACCGTGGGTTTCACTGACCGCGACCGCCAAGTCTATGGTCCGGCCCTCCGTTACATTGTGAACGATACTCTGCGCGGTGTCCACGTTGTCTGGAAAGGCGGGTTCGGCGACATCTACTACAACTTCCGGGCCCGGGATAGTAGTTGGCGCTGGGCCGGTGGCACGGTCATCAACCTTTTTCCGCGCAATCTAGGCTGTCTGGCCGTGGACCGGGCCACTGGCCGGGCCGTAATCGGTACCGATTACCTGTTTAGGAATGAGTCTCAGACTAGCTATTTTCAGGACTCAGCCGCCGGCCAGGCGCGTTTTCGCGAGCGGGACGTGATTTCCGGATTCCGCGGCTTGGTTCCGGCCAGCTCCTATTACGTCACACTGTTTGCCGGCGAACGCAATGATACCTTGTTCGGTCTGTCGCTTTTTACGTTCCAGCGCATCGGCCGGGTTGGTTCGTTTCCCGGTTATAGTGTGGCCGGAGCCAGAAACTCGGCCCGGTTCTGCTATGTCTGGACGTCAACCGATGGCCCGGACTGCGGCACGCTCTACATCAAGGAGACACCGAATAACGGCGCAAACTGGTATGCGAACGTCAATCTGTCAGATTCAGCACCAGGTCCGTTTCGATACTCCCGTTTCGGTGGCTCGGCAGTGTACGACTCGATCAGACTCTATCTCGTCACCGCGTTCTACGACGGTTTGCGGCCGAATCATTCGGAAATCTGGCTGTATGCCAAGTACGACACTCCACCCTGGACCAGAATCCACGAGTTCGGTCTGCCGGACTCAGTCCGAATCGGCGACCATGCGCTTGCCTGCTGCCGGCCAACGATTGCTCAGAATCCGCGTAATTCAGAGTTGTTTGTCGTCTGGGAGCAGTTCGACCCAGGGAATGTTGACCCTTTGACCGGGTTGTGTCGGGCCGACGTCTGGGCTGCTCGTTCCGGCGATTCAGGCCGGACCTGGGGCAGACCGGTACGGCTCACCCGGCCAGACCAGTGCAGTAAGCGTTTTCCATTTCTTGCCGAGGTTGCCGATGACACGTTGCGCATCATCTGTTTTGCCGACTCGGTTGCCGGGTTCTGGGAGCAGGGTCAGGGGCCGCGTACCCGTAACCCAGTGCTCTATCTGAGGTTTCCAACCGACCAACTGCCTACTGGCCTTGCAGAAGACAAGCGCGACACGGTTGAGCTGTCCAGTAGTTCGCATGTTGTCCAGAGCGTCGTGGTCAACAGTTTCGCAGTCCGCTGTCCTGGTCAAGCTCTGGTTCAGGTGTTCGATCCGGCCGGACGGATGGTTCGGTCGCAGCGGGTCTGGCGCACTGCCAGTGACATCGGCTGGAATCTGAACGCAGGCGTCTATTTTGTCCGCGTCGTTTCAGACAACGGTTCGCCCCAGACTAGCCGCGTGGCTAAGGTTCGTTGATTTGCACCCGCACGAAGTCCAGAAACAGGGGCCGTAAGCCTGGCTTGACAGGTAACAGCCGCAGGGCAAGAATTGACGTGATGAGAATACTGCTTGCAGTTGTCGTATGTGCGACCCTTCTGGCCGGGTGTGTGAGCACAGTGGTGGTTGGTCGGTCTGTGACCGGAGCCGAGGTCCTGAACCCTCTGGCGGCAGTTCAGTTGGACGGGCCAGCAGTAGCAATTTGTTCTGACGGTGCTGATGTCGTCGTACTCGAGGTGTCCGGAACAAGGCTCGTCGTGCTTGATTCACTACTTCAGCCAGGCGACACGATTCCGTTGACCGAACGTCTTACTGCGGCGCGTGGAGTCCTTGCCGACCGATTCTATTACTACGTCTATGACGACCGGGCTCTTTATCGGGCGCTCAAGGACCGGCTGAGGCTTGACCTCTGGCTTTCGAACGTGCGCGTGGCCGGCCTGGCTCCTTATGCAACCGGCGAGATGTTGGTGTGCGATGACGAACGAAACTTGGTCTGGTACAAGAGTTTGTTTGGCGAGGGCGGGAGGTTTCTGGACCCGACTGCGGTTGCTGACCCCGGACCGATTGTTGCTTTGCCTGGGGGGCGGTTCTGCGTGCTGGACGGAGGGTACCGACTTGTGTTCTTCAATCGGGCCCGGGTCATCAGCGGAAGCGTGCGGTTGGCGGAGCAATACGACCTTATGGCAGCAGACGCTTCCGGTGTTCTGTATCTGGGTCGCCGCGGTTCAAATGTTGTTGTTCTGACCGATGGCAAGAGACAAGTGTTCTGTGAACTTGAGGAAGCAGACGGGCCAATTGGATTCGCGGTTTTGACCGGTCCGGGTTCTGATTCCGGCACGACTCCGGTCGTCAGACTCGCGGTGCTTGATTCTGGTTCAAGAATTCTTCTATACCGTCCGCCACGGCTCGACCGGCCGGCTCGGTAGTGCATTGACACCGACTGCCCGATTGCGAAGCGAGCGTTCCGGCATTGGGCCGGGTCCGGCTTGGGCGCTTGCGGCAGTCCTGGCCCTCTGTGCTGTTGCGCTGGCTGCACCGCTTGGTCGGCCCGGCCATACGGTGATAGTTGCCGATGGTCTGCGTTTTGCGTTTCCACTTGAGCACCGACTGATCGTCACCGGTTCTGACACAGTGCTGGTTGATGGCGAGATTCTGCCAGCGTCAGAGTATGACCTGAGTCCAGGGTCAGGGTTCGTTGTTTTCCATAAGCGGCCTCAGGCCTGGGCCGTAATTCTGGTATCGTACCGTTACGTCCCTTTTCTCAGTCCGCACCAGGAGTTCAGGCTGCATCAGCCGGTTCCTGCGGCCGAAGGTCCGGCTTTTCAGACCTTGCCGGTTGAATCGGAGAGCACCGGGCAGACCGTTTCCGGTGACGTTCTGGTGTCAGGCGAAAAGTCAATCGGGGTGTCGGTCGGCGGTGTTGACGGTTCAGGAATCAGCCAATCAACGCGGTTGAGCGTGAGCGGCACGATTGAGGGCATTGGCATCGCGGCCGAGCTTTCAGATCAGAGTTCAGGAATCCCGGCCGAAGGCACGACCCGGGAAGTCGAGCAGCTGGATCGAATTGCCATCAAGGTCAAGGGCCAAAACTGGCAGGGAGGTTTTGGCGATGTTGACTTGGGGCTGGGTGCGCTTGGGTTTGGCCGGCTTGAGCGTAAGGCAGTTGGCGGGCTTGTTGATTTGCAGGCGATGCGGGGAACTTCCAGTCTTGCTTATGCCCGGCCAAGGGGTCAGTTCGGTCATGTGGTGCTTTCGGGTCGGGCCGGGGTGCAGGGGCCATATCTTCTTGCTTTGGACCAGCGCCAGGCTCAGGTCGTGCCGGCAAGCGAGCGAGTGTATCTGAATGGTCAGCGCATGACCAGAGGTTGGGACGCGGATTACACGATTGACTATTCGACCGGCGAGCTGTTTTTCACTTGCCGCAGGGTGATTGAGTCTGACTCGCGGATTGAGGCGTTTTTTGATTACGTGAACGAGGCATACGAGCGGGACGCTGTTCTGGCCGCTTCGTCGGCCAGGGCCGGGCCGGTTGAGTTCCTGGCCGGCGTGTTCCGGGAGGGTGATAATCCGAACCGGCCATATGACGAAGACCTTACCGAGGAGGAGCGCAAGTATCTGGCTGGTATTGCTGCCGATACGTCGCGGGCCTGGCTTGACGGCAGCCGGTTTGTGGGCCCGGGCAACGGTTCCTATGTTAAGGAGCCAGCCGGGTTCTTCCGGTACGTGGGCAGGTCTCAGGGCGACTATGAGGTTACTTTCACTTTGGTCGGCGATTCGCTGGGGTCTTACACTTATGACGATTCGCTCTTGGCATATCGCTACGTCGGCGAAGGACAGGGCAACTACGTGGCGCAAAGAAAGGTGACGTTGCCGTCACGGGATGAGCTTGCTACGTTCGGAGTCAGCGCTCAGAGTTCAGGGGTCAGCGCAAGCGTGAGCGGTGCAGTCTGCCGGAAGATGCTGAACCTGTTTGCTCAGACCGGCGCCCCCCGGCTCGACGGAGCAGTCGCACCGAGTGCAGCGTGGCAGGCTGAGCGGTTCAGCGTGTCGTATGACGGACGCTTTCGATCCCAGGGGTTCAGGTTGCCGGGCCAGGATACAGTCATTGATTTCGCCTACCGGTGGGGCCAAGAGCGCCAGCGCGAGGTCGCTTCAACAAACGAGCTGCGGTTGGAGGTAAGACCAGCCAGTAACCTGGTGTTTGCCGCCGAGGCCGGAGTCCTCGACCAGATACGTTCCGGACTGGTTACCCGCTGGCTGAGTAGTGCGAGACTGTGGTCTTTGTCCCTGACCGCGGCCCGGGCCGGAGCTGAGCAGCGCTATGAGCTTGGTGCAAACCCTTTGGTCTGGCGACTGCAGCCGAGGTTCGGACTTGGACTTTTCAGTCGGCCTGAGCAGCAGCGCCGGCAAGCAGGTATCGGGCTTAGCGTAAGCCCGGTTGAGAATCTGTCGCTCGGTGCTGACTATCGGTACGATGACGTAAGCCGGCCAGATTCAGCGGCCTGGCTGAGTCCCCGGTTCGCTTCACGCATCTGGGAGACCGGTGGCCTGGCCCAGGTTGAAGCACGATGGAACCGGCGCGATGCGCTGACCGTTGACGCTCGTGTTGTCCGGCAGAGCCGGCGGTATCCACCGGCATCGGGTGAAGATTGGACCCGGTGGCTGGCTGACCTTTCTCTGACCGCGAGTCCGTTTGCCGGGGTCAGGGCCTGGGCCAGTCTGGCACAGTCGTATCGTCTGGTGCAGATGCGGGACGAGGTGTTCCGCTATGTCGGCGCTGGCAATGGCCACTATTCCCGGGATACGGTTTCGGGCCGGTACTTTCCTGACCCGCATGGAGACTACGAACGAGTGCTGGTCGCGCTCGGACGGTTCACCGCATGCCGGGAACGCAACTTTTCGGTGTCTTCCCAGTTGTCAACATGGCAGCCGGTGGAGTTCTCCGGTTCGGCCGGCATCGTGAGTGTGACTGATACCATACCAGTGCAGGTGGTCGAGAATCACTCAGTCCGGATGACACTGCGGCTTTGGGAGCCGGTGTTCGGTGCCGCACTCGGCACCTCGGGCAGCCGGTCATGGGACCGAACCCTGACCGCGACCGGAACCGACAACCAGCGTGATGAACGCTATCTCGAACTGCACTCCACCTACATCCGGCCAATCGACGTCCGGACAAGAGCCGAGAACTACGAGGAGCTGCGGCGATTTGCATCCGGGCTTGTGGACCTTGCCGAACAGGGATGGCGTCTGCGGGCCGAGCCGGTAGTCGCCCGCCTCGGACTTGAGCTGACCGTTGCGGTCGGCTGGGCGTGGATAGGCACGTCAGGTGCTTTTCCTGAAGCTGACCGGCTGCGGCTCATCGAGCGTGAGGCCGGGCTTGCGCGGTCCTTCAACATCAGCGAGCGCGGCCGCATCCGGGCATCGGCCAACATTGTCCAGCGTAGTGCAACCGTTGTCGAACTGCCGTATGAGGTCGGGCTGTCACGCCCGCTTGGGCTCACGCCGGGTGCCGGGCTGGAGTTCAGCCAGATGATTTCCGACTTGCTTCTGGCCACAGCCCGGTACGAGTTCACCGACCGGCCAGACCGCTCGGCCGAGCACCGGGCATCGGCTGAGCTTCGGGCCTATTTCTGACGAAATTGCTTGACACCGACCGGTGTTCTGTGGTAACTTTTGGTATGGTAGCTCCAGGTGAGCACTCGGTCGGTATTCAGGGAGGGCAGAGATGATGTCACCCAAGCGTCAGGACCTTACTGCTACCCGCACTCCCCGCCGTGACAAGCGCAAACAGCCTGGCATCAGCCGGTATCTTGTTCTCCTCTTGGTGCTCGTCGCGGTCGTAACCGGCGTGATGCTCGTGCTCGGCTCAACAAAGAAGCAGAGTGCGAAACCGAGGCTGAAGACCGAAACCACTGACGAGTTTTCGACCGGAGCCCGAAGAAAGTCAAAGGGGACGTCTTCGGCTAAGACTGAGAAGCTAGCCAGACGCAAGCGCGAGAAGAAGGAGAAACGTCAGCGCCGGGAACGAAGGGCCCGACGCAGGAAGACTCGGGGCCGGGTCGGAAGTTCGCGTACCCGGTACTCGGTTCCGCGTCAGCTTCAGATGATTGTCACTAATGCTCGGGGTGAACGAGTCGCAGTTATTGACAGTCGGCAGTACCGGACCGGCGATGAAGTGGAAGGCCGAAAACTGACCCAGGTGAAGACGGACGAAGTGCAGTACGAATACCGGGGCAAGACCTACTCGGCCCGCATCGGCCAGCAGTTGTATTAGCACCTTCACAATCAGTCCGGCCGGCAAAGCGGTGCGACTTCAGCGCTATCTGGCTCAGGCTGGGCTTGGCGCACGCCGCAGGTGCGAGAAACTGATCCGCGCAGGAAGGGTCAAGGTTGATGGCCAGACTGCCCAACTTGGCCAGACTGTTGTGCCGGGCAAGAGCGATGTAAGAGTCGATGGCCGTAGGGTTGCGCCAGTCAGCGAACGGGTGGTGATTGTCTTCAACAAGCCGGCCGGAGTGCTGAGCGCGTGCCACCGGTCACGCGAGCAAGGGCCGCTTGTCACCGAGCTCGTGCGGTCCGAGTGGAGGCTATTTCCGTGTGGCAGGCTGGACAAGGATTCTGAGGGCCTGCTTATTCTGACCAACGACGGTGACCTTGCCTACCGGCTTACCCATCCCAGGTTCGCGAAAGAAAAGGAATACGAGGTCGTGCTTGACCGCGATTGCACCGAGACGCAGGTCAGCCAGCTCGTTCGAGGGGTTGAGCTTGAGGACGGCCTGGCGTGTGCGAAGTTAGCCGAACGTATCTCAGCCAGCCGGTTGCGGGTCGTGCTGACCCAGGGTAGAAAGCGACAGTTGCGCCGGATGTTGGAGGCGCTCGG
Organism: candidate division WOR-3 bacterium; assembly: GCA_039801365.1. Lineage (NCBI taxonomy): Bacteria > Pseudomonadati > Caldifarciminota > Caldifarciminota bacterium. The sequence continues at coordinate 2,629 of JBDRUN010000092.1, read as the reverse complement.
GCTTGGAGTAAGGCGGCTTATCAGAACCAGAATCGGCACTATTCGGCTTGGCCGTCTTGGGCCTGGTCAGTGGCGTAGGCTCCGGGAAGAAGAAATCAGAAAACTTACCCAACAGCGGTGGGGTGTTCAACGGTCAACCCCCTGATGATGCTGCAAGACGCCAGGCCGGACTAATCGCAAGACCCGAACGGAATAGCCGCGCGAGCAGAAGGGCCACGAAACCGAGGTTAGCAAAGCAGCTGCATGAGCTGAATATGAACATCGTAGATAGCATAGCACAGCCCGCGCCACGAGTCAGCCATGTGCGCGTGTGCCGATGATGAATTGCACAAGCGTTGGTTGAGAAGGCGAACATTGGTATTCGAGGCGTAGGATGCGGTAGCAATGAAGTTGGCGCCACGGTCGCGGCAATATTTGACAGCCCCGATGCGACTACTACAATTCGGCTCTTGATGATGACTTTCCGCGGCGGCGTGCATCCGCCAGAGTATAAGGCAACGACCGAACATAGGTCGATCGAGCAGTTGCCCTTGCCTGAGAAGGTGTTCATACCAGTGTCCCAGCACACTGGTGCGCCTGCCAGGCCGGTAGTGCCCAAGGGTGCTTCTGTCAGGACCGGAACGATGCTGGCCGAGGCCGGGGGCAGAATCTCGGTTCCGATTCATTCATCGGTGTCCGGCAAGGTGCTGGATATTTTGGACCTTGCTCATCCTTTGACCGGAAACCGGGTGCCCACCTATGTAATCGAGTCGGACGGCAAGGACACGCTGGAGGAGTCAATTCGCGAGCAGCCGGTTGATACCGACCCGCACCAGATTGTCGAGGCGGTGCGGTCTGCGGGTATTGTCGGCATGGGCGGTGCGGCATTTCCAACCTACGTGAAACTCTCGCCGCCAAAGGAGAAGCCGATTGATACCGTCATCATCAACGGCTGTGAGTGCGAGCCGTATCTTACCGCCGACCATCGGCTGATGGTCGAGCAACCAGCCGAGATTGTTGAGGGTGCCGGGCTTATCGCCCGAGCACTGGGAGTGACCGACATTATTATCGCGATCGAGGACAATAAGCCTGACGCCATTGCGGCGATGGCCGAGCCCGCGCGTCAATGTCGCGGGATGTCGGTTCGCGTCGTGAAGCTTAGGACCAAGTACCCGCAAGGTGCTGAGAAGCAGCTTATCCGGGCATGTCTCAAGCGAGAGGTGCCATCTGGTGGTCTGCCGATGGATGTAGGTTGTGTGGTGCAGAATGTCGGAACCGCGGTTGCGGTCCGAGATGCAGTGCGGTTTGGTAGGCCACTCATTGAGCGGGTGACAACTGTTACCGGACCGGGCCTAGCCGAGCCAAAGAACCTGCGCGTGCGCATCGGTACGCCGATAAGGACTTTGATTGAGTTTTGCGGTGGGTACCGGGGCGAGACAGCCAAGCTGGTAATCGGTGGACCGATGATGGGCATTGCGGTCGCATCAGATGATGTGCCAGTGCTCAAAGGTACTTCCGGAGTGCTTGTCTTGGACAAGGGCTCGGCTGCCGAGCTGTGTGAGTGCGACTGCATCCGTTGCGGCCGATGCATCAAGGCATGCCCGATGGGTCTTCTGCCCCAGCGCCTGTACATGCACCTACGAAGTAGGCGGTTTGATCAGGCCGAGGCCGAGCACGTCACGGACTGCATCGAGTGCGGCTGCTGCGCCTATGTTTGCCCAGCGAAGATAAGGCTCGTACACCATTTCAAGTACGGCAAGTCCGAGATACTCGGGCGTAGAAAAAGATGAACGGGAACGAACCAGCCAGTCGAACGGTCGCGCCGCCAGGCCCGACTGGTCAAACCCCGGACCGTGCTACCGGTTCGCTTCTGTCGGTATCGGCTTCGCCGCACATCCGCAGCCGGACAACGGTTCAGAGCATCATGTGGGCGGTGGTCATTGCGCTTATTCCGGCTTTGGCCGGCTCGGTTTACTTCTTTGGTTTCAGAGTGCTGTGGCTGGTCGGGCTTGCGGTTGTTTCAGCCGTGGTTGCGGATTCACTCGCTCAGGTTGCGTTCGGTCGCAGACCGACACCGGCTGATGGCAGCGCGGTTATCACCGGCCTGCTTGTTGCGTACAACCTGCCGCCCGGTGTGCCGTGGTGGATGCCGGTGCTCGGTTCGGCGTTTGCGACAGTCGTGGTCAAACAGTTCTTCGGCGGGCTCGGGCACAATTTCATCAACCCGGCCCTGGCGGCGCGGGCCTTTCTCATGGTTTCTTGGCCGACGCACATGACGACGATGTGGCAGAAGCCGTTCGGTACCTTGCCGCTTTCTGGACTCGACGCAGTTAGCGAAGCAACTCCGCTTGCGCTTGTGCGTCGTGCCGCCGAGTATCTGCCGCAGGATTCGATTGCTGACGTAGTCCGCCAGGCGAATTCGTTGCCGGTACTAGAGCGGCTCTTCTTCGGTAACGTCGGCGGCTGCCTGGGTGAGACATCGGCCCTGCTCCTGCTGGTTGGTGCTGCCTTCCTCATCATCGTCCGAGTTATTGACTGGCGCATTCCAGCCGCCTACATCGGTACCGTCATTGTTCTGGCGCTGGTTCTGCCTGGTAACCGACTGGCGCCATGGTTCCACGTGTTCTCTGGTGGTATCATTCTGGGCGCA
>JBDRUN010000091.1:4847-10001 GCA_039801365.1 candidate division WOR-3 bacterium | reverse complement strand
CTCCTTTCATGGTAAGGGCTGGTCAGATTATGCCTCCTGTTTCGAGTACTTTTCTTACGTGAGGCAACGGGGTAGCTTCGAGTACATTTTTGGTGAGGCAACGCGCGGGCTTGACAGCGGCGATTCGGTATCTACCATTCGGCAGGAGGCTTGCCTTAGCAGCCAGCCGATTCACTCCGACCCAGCCCCACCCTGGCGGACGGCGCGGGTATTCATCACCGTTTCCCACAGTGAAATGAAGAGGTAGCACATGCGATGGTTTGGCAGAAGGAGGTGTGATGTGAAGAATGCGTTGACGAGCAGGGTTGCTAAGTTGATGCTATGTCTGGCGCTGTTCTGGTCCGTCGCGCTGGGCAAGCTAACGCTTGGAACAGGCCCGGGGATGACTCTGGTGCCGGTGCCTGCTCCAGCGTTGACCAATCCGACTCACCTGTCTGTTGCTTTGGTGTCGGCCGGGTTTCTGGGCGCAGTGGGCGGGGTCGCGTTCGATGCTGTTGCCCAACCGGATAATATGGCAAGGGCCGATAAGCTATGGTTGCGCTACGAGCCAGACAGCGCGGATGGCAAGAGGCTGGTCATCTACTTGAATGAGATACCGGTGTCGGCCGACATATTTGACTGGCAATTGGTGCCGATTGCTCGTTTCGCGGACAGCCCATACTATTCCTGTTTCACTGCATTCGGCAAGCTGCACGATGAAGCGGCGGCGCGCAAGGCGCGCAAGCAAGGAGCGATGATTCTGAACTACCATCCGGCGTTCGAGAATACGCTGCTTGGGCTCAGGCTGTTCCAGCTCGACCTTCTGGTGATTGATGGTCGGGCCGCTGACCTACCCCGTGAGGATGGCAGATACATTCTCGGTGCGGGCGAGGCCAGTCCGGATGTCTGGGCCAACGAGCTGGCGATGGCCCGGTTCCACCAGGAGCTGATTGCGGCCGAAGCAGAGCTGGGAGAACGGTTTCGTTCGTTCGTTATCTGCGACTACGAACGCGACATCCGGTTCTCGTTCAAGGGAGGCAGGTTGTCTATTACCGGTACGCCTTTGTTCTACTGCTGGCAATACCACAGTGACCAACCGGGTGTTACCGAGCATGGGGTTCGGTCAAAGGTGACGAAGGAATTGGACAAGACGCTGTCATTGGCACGGGCCGAGTCGGGCGCCGCGTTCAATCAGAGCGACTGGTATGTCGAAGAGCTGCTTGCGGTGCTGCGGCGTTACGAGCAGCAGATAACGGTTGAAGGCACCGGTGCGATTCAGGACATTCTGGCCCTTGCCGGGGATGATGCGCGGAAAGGCGAACTCAGCTGTTACACCGATGAGTCTCTGCGCGAGACCATCATCGCGTTGCGGACGATGCTCGACCTGGTGGAGCCGGTGCATCTGGCGGCATACAGCACGTACCTGACCGAACGGAGCGACCAGATACGGCTGCTCAACCCTGTGGTCTGGGATGCGGGCATGACCACGATGCGCTACGCTGCTTTGTTCCGTTACGTCAAGGAACACTATCCAGAGGCATGGCGGTCTTTCATCGCTCAGATAGAGGGTATCGAGCCTGAGCCTCGCGTAGAGACGCCGACCGTGGCGTACCGCTAGGGACAGCGTTGTGAAGCCGCCCCGGTTGTTTATCAGTTTTTCGTCCCGGGACGTGGATTTCGTGCGCCGCTTGTTCAACAGTCTGAAGAGTCAGGGCGCGGAAGTGTGGGACTATTCGCGTCGGGAAGAGGGAATCACGCCCGGGCACGACATCCCCGAGGTCCTGCGCCGGCAGATTGACGGCTCTGATTACTTCATCACCGTGGTGAGCCGAAACAGTATGGACCCGGCAGTAGGACGGTTCGTTCGACTTGAGCTGGAGCACGCGCTGAGCTGCGGCATGCTCGGGCAGGGGCGAATCATCCCGGTGGTCCTGCTCGACCGGGTGCCCGAAAGCTGGCGCGGACCGCACAAGCAGCTTGAGACCACTCTGCATCTTGACCTACGTTCCGATGATGCACGGCAGTACGACGACCTGATAGTTCGTATCTGCCGTCTGATTGCCATTCCCTACAGCCCTCCTTATCTCGGGGACTTGCGTCTGCCGTTCGCCAAGAGGTTTCAGGACGAGCTGCGTGAGGTCATTACATCACCAGCGCTGTATGACGAATTGGCTGTGGCGGCAGACGACTTTGCGCGGAAGTTCGCGGCGCACCAGTGGCAGGAGGCCGACGAGGCAGTCGGGTACATCTTCGTCGCTGCACGCTACAAGTTGCCTGAAACCAGGCTGTACTTCCCGCTCATTGCCCGCGCCATCTGTCAGCTCCAGATGGGACGCTTCGGAGATGCCGAGGAGCTGCTGATGACCGCAATACAGCATCCCAGAAAGGACGAGAACAGTTACGGTGCACTTGGCCAGCTGTACTTCCGTTCTCAGCGCTACGAGGAGGCATTGCAGGCGTTCGAGCGAGCGTTGGAGTTGTGTCCGCCGGACGAGCGACTTGAGCTGCAGTTCAACATCCTCGGCACCCGCATTCAGCTCGGGCAGATTCCGGATGGCGCCGAGGTCCTGGCCGGATTCGACCGAGCCGCACTCGACCCGGACGAACTTGCGGAAGTCGAGAAAATGGAAGCCATCGTCAAGTACAAGCAGGGGAGACTCAATCAGGCACTGACCATCCTCGACCGTCTGCGGTCTTCCGGCCGGGACGACCCGGCTGCAGCGGTCTACGCGTTTCTTTGTCTGAGCGAATCAGGAAGGCGACAGGAAGCGTTGGACAGACTGCGGGCTGATGCCCGTCGTCTTGACGATACCATTCTCCATCACTATCTGGCGAGTTTCTGTCTGAGCATCGGCGAGCACGAGGAAGGATTGCGCATCTTCCGCGAAGTGCTCTGTGCGCCGGGACGCCGCACCCGGCAGTTCATGGTGGAGTACGCCCGCGCGCTGACCACGCTGGGTCGAAGCAGGGAAGCGGGGCAGGTGTGCCGACAGGTGTTGAGTCGCGAGTTTTTCCGCGCACCGGCAACAGCCGAGGACTTCTTCTATGACGGGTTCGCCAACTATCTTCTCGGGCACGGCGAGCGGGCCCGGTATGACTATGAACGTTCGGCCGGATTCTGCAAAGTTTACTATGATGAGCTGATGCGCCAGCAGGTGGCGCAGTGTTGATGCCGGCGGCAACACTCAGTCGGCAGTGAGTACCCAGGCGCTCTTGACGCGGGGGCGAAGGCGGCTATGCTAACGCGTTCGGGCGGTTAGAAGGTAGAGGTTGCTGCCGAAGACAGAAGAGATTGCGGCGATGGATGCTTTGGAACAAAGGCGGCCGGCCACGCTGAGGCGGCTGTGGCGGGCCTGCTCGCGCTGGTGGCAGAACTGGCAGTGGCCGGTCGTGGCCGTGCTGTTTGTTGCCGGTCTAGCGCTTGGCACCATCGGATATGCGCGCTATTTCAGCCAGATTCCCGGATTCTCGCATTCTCTTCTTGACAGCCTGTATCATTCGCTCCAGCTCACGGTACTTGAGTTCAACGCGTTCGACCGGCCCCTGCACTGGACCCTGCATGTGGCGCGTTTTCTGTTGCCGGTGGTGGCGGCGTACACGGCAATCAAAGCAGTAGGTGCGCTGTATTCAGAACAATTGCAGAATCTCCGGGTCCGGCTGTTTGCCCATGACCACGTCGTGATATGCGGACTGGGTCAGCGCGGTCTCAAGCTGACACGTGCGTTTGTTGCCCGGGGCGAGCGGGTCGTGGTGGTAGAGCAGGACGCGGAGAACGACGACATTCGAGCAGCCCGGGACTCGGGCGCAGCCGTGCTCGTAGGCGATGCAACACGGCAGGACGTGTTGCGCCGGGCGCGTGTGGACCGGGCGAGGAGTCTCGTAGCCGTATGTCCGAGCGACGGGCTCAATGCCGAGATCGCAGTTCAGGCCCAAAGGGTCGGCCGAAGCCGCGGGGACAGGCTACACTGTCATTGCCACGTTGATGGGTTCAGGCTGCGCAGGCTCATCGAGAATTCCCGGGCACTGATGCCGGCCACGAACATGGAGCAGGTGAGGTTCTTCAGTATATACGAGAAGGGAGCTGAGGTACTTCTGGGTCTGGAGCCGCCGTTTGACGGAGTACCGGCCGGAGCCTCGCCGCACTTTCTGATACTGGGTGTCGGTCGGATGGGCGAGAGCTTGCTCGTGAGGCTGGCAGAGCGGTGGAAAGAGAAACGGGGAGACACCGTCGTGAAGCTGCGAGTCACGATACTTGACCGGCTGGCTTTGGGCAAGCGTGACTTCCTTATTTCCGAGCACCCGGAGCTTGACGGAGTCTGGGAACTGAACCCGGTCCAGGTGGAGCTGAAAGAACCTGAGTTTCTGACCGGCAGGTTCTTGTCCGAGGCAGGGTGGCACGATGTGCGTCGGGTGTATGTGTGCTTTGACGATGACGGGGCAGGGTTGAGCGCAGCGCTGATAGTCGAGGCCCAGCTCAAGAAGCGCGGCCGGATGATACCGATTGTGCTGCGCACCCGGGAAGGGCACGGGCTGGCAGTGCTGGTTCCCAAGGCTGGTTGTCATGATTGTCCGCGGGATGGTCTGAGGGCCTTTCCTCTGCTGGAACAGACGTGCAAGCCGGAGGTAATACTTGGATAGAGTCGAAATGGGCAGACCGGACGGGCAGGAGCCGAGACCATTTGTTCTGTCGGTCCGGGCAATTGTAAGGGACGAGCAGGGTCGAGTCCTATTACTCAGGCGCTCAACCACGAACAGGACCAATACCGGGGTATGGGAGTTTCCGGGCGGCAAGATTGACCCGGGCGAGAGGCTGGATGAGGCGCTCGTTCGCGAGGTGAAGGAGGAATGCGGACTCGACGTCGTCCCGACCCGGGCAGTCGGTGCGGTCCAGACCGAGCATGCCGGCTTGCATGTCGTTCACCTTATAATGGAAACGCAGCTTGCCGGCGGAGAAGTCAGCCTGAGCAAGGAGCACGATGGTCACATGTGGATTGACAGCGGTCACGTGTTGCGGCAGCAAATGTTGTCAGAGTTTGAGATATTCTGGCGGCGCTTCTATGGAAGCGATAGTGTCTGAGGAAGGAGAATAGGATGGCACAGAATGCTCCGGAGATTCGTGAGGCGGTGCTTCGGCGTCAGGTGCAGGCGTACAAGCGGCAATGCTGGCGCTATGAC
>JBDRUN010000091.1:0-4837 GCA_039801365.1 candidate division WOR-3 bacterium | reverse complement strand
GGGAGTTCCTGGCGCGGGCATGCGCGAGCCGAGGCATCGAAGCAGTCGTGCAGTCGCGTGCAAAGTCGGTTCCGAGTTTCGGCGAGAAAGTGGTGCGCAAGTATGACAAGTACCAGGATGCGGTGCACCAGTTCACTGACCTTTGCGGTGCCAGGATTATTACACTGACCCAGGCAGAAGCTGACCGCATGTGCGAACTCATTCGGGCGAGCTTTCAGATTGACGAGGCCAACAGCGAGGATGTTCGTCAACGCTTGGCGCCAGACCGATTCGGCTACGCGTCAATACACTACATCGTCCAGATGCCGTGGATCATGCTTCTCGGCCTGCCGGGCTTCAGGCGGGCCACTAGGGGAGTGCCGGTTGACAGGCTGATTGGAGCTATCGGCAGTGTCGAGGCTGACCGTGGTCTTGGCCAGTGCTTCAGGCGAGCCGGGTGCAGGCGCGTGCTAAGGCTTCTGGGTCGGGTGATGCGGCAGGACGGCGCCCGACTTCTGAAAGAAGCAATGCAAGAGGTATTGCGCCGCAAGAAAGGTCGATGGCGCGGGTGTCGTGGCGCGCTGGACTTAGTGCGTGCCATTGGCAATCGAAAGGCGGAGATTCAGGTCAAGACTGTGTTGCAACACGCCTGGGCCGCAATCGGTCACGACCGCCTGTACAAAACTGACTACACTCCGCCGCCCAGGCTCCAGCGCCGCCTGCACCGGATTGCTGCAATACTTGAGGAGGCGGATGATGAATTTGCAGGCGGGGTTGCCGAACTCGATGCCCTGCGGCTTGACTACGGTTCTTTCATGACCTATGAGAAACGGCGGGCAGAACTCAAGAAATGGCAGGTTGCTCTGGCAGCCAGCCCCAGCGTCGAACTGGCGAACAAGGTTGCCCGTCTGGCCGTGTCGGTTGAAGATTGGAGTACTGCGGAGAAAGTGCTAGGCCGCTATCGAAAAGACGACAACGCCGAGGTGCTGTCGCTGCTGGGTTTGGCCCTGTTCGCCGGACACGGCACCGGACGCACCGTGCTCAGAGAGGCCGCCGAGGCAGACCCAACAAAGGTTGCCGCCTGGTGCAGCCTGGGCGACAGCTACTGCCCCAAGTCATCGGCTCGGGGAATGGTCTTTGGCCTCAAGGTCCGAGGTCGCGCATCCTGTCCGAAGGCCGCTGTGTATTACGCCAAGGCTTTCGAGTGTGCGCCAACTGACCCAAGGGCAGTCACGAGCTACGCGGCGTGCCGGCTCTGCTCTGAGAAGAACCCCGATGCCCTGCGGCTGCTCAGGCCACTTCTGGAGAACGTGTGTGAGACCTCAGGGAAACTTGCCGAGACGAAACTTCACATACCATGGTCGCTCTACGATGTGGGCACCTGCGCCTTGCTACTTGGACGAGCCGAGGACGCAGTTGAGGCTTACGCCGAGGCCGTGTACCTGAGCGATGGTGTATGGCCAATCAGATGCGCCAGGGCCATGATTGAAAGGATACAGTGTGGCCTGGCCGGGATGCCGCCGAAGAAGTTGACCGGCGTGCCCGGGTCCATAGGGATGTTTCTGGACATGGCAGCAGCGGCACAGAGTTGGAAGCGGGAGCAAGCGGAATGGAATACAGTTGACAATCTTGAGCGGAAGCTGGCCACCGCAAAGCTGGAAATGCGTGGACTCAAGAAACGGCAAAGACAAGAGCCGGCTGAAGTCTCTGCCAGTGACATCAAGAAAGCTGGTGATAATGTCGCTAAGCTTGGCAAGCAGCTTGCAGAGGCAAAGGCTCGGCACCGAGAGGAGGAGCAGAACGCGAGACAGCTTTCTTCCGCGTTCCGCAAGCTCTATCTGCCTGTGCTCAGACGGTCTGCGCAATCTGGCACTGCAGTGCCGGCTGAGGGAGCGTGCGTAATACTCGCCGGTTCTTGTGACGAAAAGTTTGAAACTTCGGTGCAGGGTTATAGGGATACCGTGGTGCAGGGCTTCGGCGGGTTCCGAGGAACCATATATTCGGGCGGCACGAATGCCGGTATCGGCCGTCTTGCCGGCGACGTACAGGAAACGTACGGCCGGTCAGTGGTCCGCACGGTCACGTATCTTCCTCGGCGCATGGCGAGCAAACCAAAATGGGTGAAGATTGACAGACGTTACACTGACCTGCGCCGAACTGAGGGGAATGACTTCAGCCTGCAGGAGCCGCTGTTCTCCTGGGCTGACATCATCGCTAGCGGCATCAAACCGTATGATGTCAAAGTTGTGGGCATCAACGGCGGCCGGATAGCTGGAGCGGAGTACCGCATTGCGCTCGCCTTCGGTGCTACGGTCGCGGTATTCGAAAAGGGCGGCAGGGAGGCAGCGCGGCTCATGGCTGACGAGACCTGGGGAGTAGCGCCGGCATTGATTCAACTACCCAAAGATGCTCTGACCCTGCGGGCTTTTGTCGGCTCCCCGGCTCGTGGTTTGACCCCGGCTCAGGAGTCTACGGTCGCAGAGGCGATACACGAGGGGCATCGAGACGAGAAGCGGAAGTCCGGCTATGTTCCTGACCCGGCGATGCTCCCTTGGAAAGAACTGTCCGAGGTGTTCCGGCGTTCCAGTATTGAACAGGCGCGGGACGTTCACAACAAGCTGCGAGCGATAGGCTGTACTTTGAGAAGAGCACCCAGGGGCCGCGAACCAGTTCAGATGACATTCACCAAACAGGAAATCGAAACCATGGCTGAGATGGAACATGCCCGATGGGTTGTTGAAAGGCTCAGGCTTGGATGGAAGCTGGGGCCGAAGAAGGATGAGAGAGAGAAAACGAGTCCTTATCTGGTCCCCTGGTCGGAACTTCCGGAGGACGTCAAAGAATGGGACAGGGCAACGGTCCGCAAAATGCCGGCCTATCTGGCCAAGGTCGGTCTTGAGATTGTGCGATGAAGAAGGCATACATACCCAAGCCGATTGATACAAGCCACATCACGATTCCGGCCGAACTTGAAGCGCTGACCGAGAAACTGGCCGAGAACGCGCACGACAACTGGGCAAGGCAGCGGATTGCCGAAGGCTGGACCTGGGGGCCGAAGCGGGACGATGCGGCCAAGAAGCATCCGGACCTCGTTCCTTACGCCGAACTGCCGGAATCCGAGAAAGAATACGACCGCAAGGCGGCGATGGAAACACTCAGAGCTATCATCGCGCTGGGGTACGCTATCGAGAAGCCGAGATGAGTTGCAGGTTAACAGGTTTGCAGGTTGCAGGTTGGCAAGTTGCCCAATGAGTTGCAGGTTTGCAGGTTGCAGGTTGAGGTGAGTGAATGGCGAGGATAGAGAGGTTTGAGGACATCGAGGCCTGGCAGAATGCCCGTGAGTTGGTGAAGCAGGTCTACAAGGTTACAAGGAGGGCGGGGTTTGCCCGTGATTTTGAACTAAAGGACCAGATGCAGCGGGCAGCGGTCTCCATCATGTCCAATATAGCAGAAGGATTCGAGCGCGGCAGCCACAAGGAATTCACGCAGTTCCTCTTCATTGCCCGAGGTTCGGCCGGTGAAGTGCGTTCGCTCGCGTATGCGGCACAAGACCTTGGGTATCTGGACGATTCCGAGTTTCGTGCCCTCTCAGATGCCGCTACCACGGTTTCCAGACAGGTAGCCTCCTTCATCCGGTATCTGAAAAAGACTGACCGCCAGAAGACCTGAAAGGGTTGCACGTCTGGACTTGTGCACATGACACCCGACAACCCGCAACCTGCCAGCCTGGAACCCAACAGCCAGCGACCTGCTAACCTGGAACCTACCTGCCTAGGATCAGAAACCTGCTAACATGAAACCTGATAACCTGAAACCGTCCTCGTCGCAGACCTGGCGGACGGTTCGGGTATTCATCTCATCGACATTCAGAGACATGCAGGCCGAGCGGGACCACCTGGTCCGGTTCGTGTTCCCGAGGCTGCGCGAGGAGTACCGGGTTGGTATTGGCCTGCACGGCGGTCGGCGTATGATGCTGCGAGGCTAGACCGTGGCCCACGACGTTTTCATCAGCTACGCGAGCGAGGACAAGGCGATTGCGGATGCTGTCTGTGCGACCTTGGAAGGTCGCGGGGTCCGCTGTTGGTATGCCCCGCGCGACGCCTTCGGCTGTTGGGGGTATGCTGTTGTGGACGCGGTGGCCACCGCGAGAATCGTCGTGCTTGTGATTTCAAGGAATTCTGACGAATCTCAGCAGGTACTTGACCAGCTTGCGATTGCGGTAGGCAATGGTTTGGCCATCGTTTGCTTGCGGATCGACGCCGACATGCCGAAGGGGAAGATGGCGCAGTACCTGGCGGACGCTGAGTACCTGGATGCATTCACACCTCAATTCCGCATGACTGATCTTGCCGACGCGGTTCAGCGCCGGCTGATTGCCCTACATTCGTTTCTGTGGTTGCATGAGGCAGTTGGAGCGCTTTGCAGATATCTAAGAGAGTTCGCAGACAGCATAGCCTGCTTGGGCGCTGGCCCGCCAATGCTGGCATATGCCTACCGCACTGGTGGAGAGAAGCAGTACGTGACTTGCGGACTTACTCACACTCATACCTCCTTCACAATGCTGACTGCTGTGTTGCCGGCGGTCTCGCCAGTTACGGCAGCTTCTATCGTCGCGAGGCAGGTCGTTGCAGCGGTTTCCCCTTTGTTGGCTTCGTTCGCAACGACCGCTAAGGTTGGCTTGGAGGAAGTTCGTTTCACGGTGACCACACCTTCGTATGTCAGGCTCGGTAGTGAATTCACCCTGAGCGTGTGGGTGCATCCGGAAGGAGAACTGAACGAAGTGATGGAACAGGCGCAGAAGGCAAGTGCCCTGCCCGTTGTTGGGAGGTCACAGGGCCCTGCCAAACTCGAACGCGGC
>JBDRUN010000090.1 GCA_039801365.1 candidate division WOR-3 bacterium | reverse complement strand
CTTCAGGATACCCCGGTTCACCAAGTCAAGAGTGAGCATGTCCACCAGCGGATGTCGGAACTCTTCGCACAGGTCGAGCGCCAAGGACGGCCGGCCATAGCTTGTGGTATGAAAGAAGCCGAGATAGGGGTCGAGTCCGACTGCCGAAACAGCCGAGAGAAACTCATTCGCCAGCATCGTATAGCCGAGACTCAGGAGCGAGTTCACCGGGTCGGGCGGCGGCCGGCGCTCCCGACGCTCAAAGGACATCCGACGAAACATCCGACGAAAGGCGTCGAAGTAGACCGCTGTCGCCCGGCCTTCTAGCCCCAGAAGCCCGCCCGCCGCAGTCTTGCGGTCAACTTGGGCAAGTAACTGGTTCAGGTCGCGTTGGGCGGTGGTGAAGTCGCATTCGGGCCGATTGTGGGCAAAGCGTTGTATCAGCCGGAGCTGATTCCTGACTTTGCCTGCAACGATGCGCCGGGCAACAGCAAGACAGAAGTCCGGCTTGCGGCAGAGTTCGTACTGAGCTACGCGCAGGGGTATATTTTTGGAGCGGATGGGTTCCAGCGTACCTTTGAGTCGGCCTTCCATTGAAAGAAATGCAGTCGGGATACCTTCGGACAGCAGTAGTTCGAGTGCCTGCGTGGTAATCTGACAGTAGCCGAAGATGAGCACCCGTTCAACCTTGATGGTTGGTATGTCAAGCAGAACCGCATCATCGCGCACGACCAGAAGCCGCCGCGATTCGCGGGTGAGCTTTGCGCCCTGTTCAGTCACGTATAGTGTAGCCATATTGCTGGGGAGACAGGTAGTAGGGAGCAGATGGTAGAGAGCAGTTCAACGGCTGGCTCGTCGGTCACCCCTCCGGCTTTCCGGTCATCCCCTTTCTGCCTACTCCCTTTCCGGCTACTCCCTCTCCGGCCACTCCCTCTCCGGCTTTCCGGCTACTCCCTTTCTGGCTACTCCCTCTCCGGCCACTCCCTTGCAGTGAGTAGTGAGTACGCAGAAGAAAAGCACTCCAAATTGTCTAAAGAGCAGGGCAATCTTCAGCCGCTTCGGTCGCGGACAAACATCCTAGAAGTCAGGCGGCCTGACCTCATCGGCGCGTGCCTCGATATCGGGCACAAGACGTCTGAGCCAGCCGATAGCATAGCCCAGAAACTCGCGTGACCCTTGTTCGTCCATCGTGACGTTGCGATGTTCGGGCCACAGTTCATTGCGTGCTTTGAGTTTGCTTTTGAGTCTCTTTAGGTCGTTTACCGAAGGGCTATCACCTAGTAGAACCTTGTCGCCGAGCACGTAGAGCAGGCTCCACGTGTCGAGTAGGCCAAGCTGCTCCCGGATGCCAGAATCTGTGCCGTGGATCTGCTTCTGAAGGTCTCGGAATGCGGTGTCGTGCTGGATGCGAATTTCGGGCTGAACTTTGGATGCGTCTATGCCCTTTAGGGCAAGGCGGTGCTGACCGGCAAGCTCAAGCAAACGATAGGCGGCGATGGCCGCCATATTGGTCTGCCCGGCTTCAAGCCACCTCCGGGCTTTGGCGACAAGCGAGACTGCGGCCGCTTCGAAGTATTCGGTTCGCTTGAGCAGTTCGAAGTACTGGTCGCGGTTGTCGTCCTTCAGTTTTTCCAGCAGATTGAGCTGGCGTTTCCAGACCTCGCGCTGGGCGGCAAAAACCTTGAACTGCTCTGATCTGGCGATTGCCTTGGCAAGATGGTCGCAGGCCTGACCAAAGGCAAAGTCGTCCCAGGCCGCCAGCGCGGCGCTCACCAAGCGCTTTACCTCGCAACTGCGCGGGTCAGGAATCCGACCGCACATTGCTTCGTAGAGCATCTGCGCCGCCCGGTAGTCACCGGCCTTGAACAAACTATCAGCGTGCGCCTCTTCGATACTGCCGAAGACCTGATACGGGTTGGTCAGCTCGGCGAGGAACTCACTGCCAGGCACGGGCCGGCGTTTCTCAGGGTCGAACGCGCGGAAGTCAACATAGTACACCGGCATCTCCAGCAGGAACCCGGCCAGGGCCGCGCCGGCGACCATCGCCTTCTTGCCGCCGGTGATGTCGAGGGCGACTCGTTTCGCCTGATAGCGGGTATGGAGCTCCTTGACTACCCGATATGTCTCCTGGGTCTCCAGACCCTGCATTACTGTTTTGTCAAACTGGCTGGGAAGAAGTCTTCTGTCCGCGACAACTCGATCAATGTACTTCTCCGAATCAGCCGTGCAGACGAAGTGGACCCGTTTGGGCTGGAGTTTCTTGATGGAGATGATGATCGGCTCCGGGCTGGTGCCGACGAGCATCAGAAGGACTTCCGGGCTCTGATTTGCTATGCTCATATCCCTTTCTCCCTCTCCTTCACTTCCTGCTTTCCATACTCATCTGCGCCCAGCCAAATACGCCCGGTCTCCTGTTGCGAATAGCCATTTCCCGGGAAACCGGAAAGTCGGTGAAGCGACGTCGGCCTTTACCGAGTCGGTATGCAACCACAACGTCTTTGAAGATAGAGCTTCGGTCTTGGCGCAGAAGTTGGCCTATCGTCTTCTTGTGCCAACCAGTGCCTTTGCCCAGGCAGAGCAAGACCTCCCCACGCTGGCGACGTTCCTTCAGATTCTGGTAGAAATCCACAGTTTCCTGCGGCTTGGCCGGGTGATTCCGAAAGTAGGCGAGCTCATGGGCTATTATGTCATCAGCAAACCGGTTCAAGCATGTGAATATGTCTCCTATGGTCTTCGGGAAACAGGCTGGCCTTACCGGGCGCCATGCGCCGCACGACGCCAGGGCGGAATCGTACGTTGCGCAAAGCCGAAGCGAGCCGCTAGTTTCAGTCAATGCTTCATACCAGTTCCTGAACCCTAAAGGTTGCGTGCTCGAGAGCCGCCTGCCTTGCACAACAGTGAGAGTCTTGTGGCAATCAAGCGGCGATGAGTCGCTGAATGACCACAGGCGCATGAGGTCGTCATGCGCGCCATTGCCGTCGGTGAATACTAGCTGTTCGACAGCGGACCCGTCACCAGGTTCAATCCGTGGATTGCGTGCTACGATCACTTGTTTCAAGCGGGAAAAGGTCTCCGGTGAGGTCGCGAGCAGGTAGTATGCTATGGCGGTCCTCACCGCTCCTTTGACAGAGCTGCCGGGTATGTATGGACGCGAGTAGGCTGTCTTTGTGAATTCCCAGATGGTTGAGACATTTTCGCGCTTGGCAGACGCCTTAATGTCCTGCAAGGTATGACGGTCTGTCTTGTCAGAGTTAAGAACCAGAGAAGCGTCTCTCAGGACGAGTTCGCCCGCTCGAGTCTCCCAGAGAGGCGTGCGTTGTTCGGCCAAGAAGCTCTGGTCGGCAATGCGGGGATACTTCTGAATGAGCTGATCCAGGTCCACGATTAGAATGCGGTCGGGGTTTTCTTGTGGGATGTATTCCTGAGGAAAGTACTCCCGACCCGATCCGATGTGTATCGGACTGAGGGGAGTAAGTTTCAGGTAGTAGGTGGCTTGAGTCTTGGCATCCATGGTTCACCTCATACGGACAGC
The DNA here is from genome assembly GCA_039801365.1 of candidate division WOR-3 bacterium. NCBI lineage: Bacteria > Pseudomonadati > Caldifarciminota > Caldifarciminota bacterium. The sequence continues at coordinate 6,564 of JBDRUN010000090.1, read as the reverse complement.
AAAGGCAAGGCCGTGCTGCAGTATGCTTCCACCGTCGGGCCGAGTTCCGACCTCCACCAGCGTTCCGTAGTTCCTGCAGCCGTCCATTTCAGGAAAGCTGGACCCTTCTTCCAGCATCAGCACCGACTTCTTCCAGATGTTCGACGTTGGGGAAAATCCACTTTCTACCTTGCCCTTGCGTTTCGTTACCGAATACCAGGCTTGATCAAGGTTTTGGCGGAAGAACGTCCACTCATCCGGTCGCGGGTAGTATAGCGATAGCGTCACCCAGCGCCTGCCACCTACCGGTTCGCAGAAGGGGAGTCCGTTGCTTACTTCAAGCCTGTACCCGCCTTTGCCGACCGAGCTATCACCGCCCAGCCCCTTGTCACCATAGTAGCGAAAAACAGCGAGGATTTTTTTCTCCCACTCTTCGGCCAGTCGAACAAGGATAAAGGCGTCTGTGTCCGGGCCGAAGAACCACTCGGTTGAATGATAGAGCATCCCTTCGAGCGCGGCTCCTGAAAGCCGGTCAATTGCGTTCCCGGGCACGACTTCCGATCTTGCGCTCAGCGTTTTCACTCCGCCTTTGGAGAGAATCTGCCTGTCTTCGGAGAGCTGCACCTTGTCCTGTAAGAGCCACTCCCACAGGTTCTGGTCGGTCAATCCTTCCTGGATGAAGTACTGAAACAAATCGCCGTCTAGGTACCTGACCTTACGAAAGCTCTTGGCTAGGTCATGGTGATTCTCGTCGAACTGCAGTTCTGCAGGGCAGGACTTTGGCTTGGGAAAAAGATGTGTCGTCTGTCCGCCAACGGTTAGGCAAGGAAACGCCGACGAGGTGAGCAGCGCAGGATTGTCGTTGGTGTAGCTCTCAAGGAACTGCTGAAGCCTCTCTTGGCCGTAGAGTAGCCATAGGCCCCAACACACCGCACCGAAGAGTGTATCGGAACGAGGCAGGGAGTTCTTGAACCCGGTCGGACACCTAAGATGCAGCGTCAGCGCTTTCATTGGCTTCTTGCAGTTTCTTTTTGATTGCATCCTTGAGGGTGCTGATATTCGTATCCCTGAGGAAGCCGAAGGAGATGGTAGTGCCAGACGTTCCCTTCTCATAGTCTGCGGTAGTCCGAAGAAGAACACCCCCGCCAAGGTTGAAAGAGACCTTTCCTGAGCCGCGTGAACCATATCCGCCCAGTGCAGAGTCTTCCAGCAGGCGCATGGCCTCAAAGACGTAGCGAAGATGATCGAGGTCGGCAATGTCCTGTTCCTCATCCACCTGAAATAGCCCATACACCATCTCAAGCGTGAACTCGGAACCTTGCGGCACACGCTCAATGGTGCGCGGTGTCCCCTTGGCCGTTATTCGATTCAGGTAATTCTCTGATTTCCATTCGGCCTTGGGAAGTCCTTTTTCAGCCTGCAACCGGTCGAGCATCTTTCTTGTCTCTTCCGTCGGATGTGCGTCCCGGATCAGGAGCCGGGTCGGCCCAACGGCGCGAGCCTGCTCTGCTGGCGCACCGAAAGAACGACAGACTGGACAAGAGGCGTCTTCACAGCTGTGGACTTTGCCGACGGTGCTCTCCTTGTTTTCATTACTGGCGGTGACGACCTGGACGAGCCCTTTGGACCATTCCAAGAGGCTGCGCATTTTCCCCTTGATTGACGAACCGGGAATGTAGGGGTATCCCGAAACCGGGTCGCGGATAATCGGATTGTCCATTCCGCCGATTTCATAGCCTTCAACCATACCGCCGATGTGCAAGGCCGTCTCGCACCTGATGGTGCCAGAGATAATCACGTTTCCCAGGAACTTGTAGTTCATTGTTCCTCCTCGTTGCTTGGTCGCGAGCCAGCGTAGAAGTACCCATAGACGCATTCGAAGAACACAGCGAAGTCCTTGACCGCCTGGGCCACGTCGCGGCCATCCAGTACCCGGGTGATGCATGCTTTCAGAAAGCTCTCCAACTTCTCCATGTGCGGACGCTGACTCCTGCCGGCTCTCTGGACGTCATAGGCCAACCGCGATAGTACGAGGCGGAGTTTAACCTTGGCCTGCTGTTCGGTCGCACCACTCTCAAGCATGCGACGCAGACCCTTGATGTCGTCGAAGTACTGGCGCATCTTGCTGGTGGTGACGCCGCACAGTTCCCTACCCAGTTTTTCAGCTTCTGCCAGTATGTCGTTGTCCAAGAAGCTCTTGGATTCTTTGCTTATGCTTGTCTTGAACTTTTCGAGCACAGCAGACATTAGACCTCCTTAGCTTCGTGTTGCCAGAAGTACCCAATTTGCCCATAGGGGCGCAATTCTCATCATTGTGGGCATCCGGGCGAGCAGCATGGCGTATAGCTCGCTCGGCCTTCCGTCCTCGGTCTCGGCGGGCACATTGCGCTTCAGCAGATAGAGGAACCTCGGAACCCAACCGATGTCCTCCCTGCCGTCGGAGAAATGCGTCCAGTAGATTCCCAGAATATTGTACACGAACCTGCGCGCCAGGCGTTTTGACTCAATTCCCTTCTTGATTTCTTCTGCGAAAGCAAGTGCTTCGCATGCTTGCGGCCAGAAACAGGGAAACTCGAAAACGGCAAGGGAGTTCTTTTCCCGTCCATTCGACTTGTTCCCCTTGGCCAGGCCTTCCAGCTTTTCCTTCGCTACCCTTGCCGCGATGCCGATGGGGAATGCGTGTTTGAATAGGTGCAGTCCGGCTGAAATACTGATGTGGTTGTTGCCGCACGTGTAGGTCTCAAGTTCGTTCTGGAGCTGATGGGCAAAAGCGATCGCCTCATTCCAGGAGGCGACGACGAAGGCGTCGTCTCCACCGGAGTAAAGAATGTAGGCGGTACGATAACCGGAGGCAAGTTCGTTCAGGAAGCCGGAGAAGAAAGTGTCTATTGAACGGCTCAGCGCGGCAATTCTCGATATCGTCCGGTTCTCGCCAAGTCCAAAGAGGAATATCTTGCCGAGGTTGTCCATATCCATTCGCAAAGCGCCGAGGAATCTGGCGCCAAGGCACATCTTCTCCAAGTCTTCGAAGGTTAGCGTACCGCGATTGTCCTCCGGAACCTGCTGGCCGAGAAACCTGAAGCCACAACCCACGTGTGCCGGCACAGAGGCAACTGGCATCTCCGTACTGTTGAGCGCGTAGATTTCAGTTGCTCCAGCCGGTATGTCCTGCAGGTTTTGGGCGAAGCCCCAAGAAACGCCAAGTCCACTAAACTCGACAACTGAGTCCACCGTGGACATACCGGCCGCCGGCATGCGATAGAGGTAGCTGCTGCGAGGAATTACCTGGCCGATTCGCTTGTGTCGGGCACATTCCGCACAGAGGGCTTCGGTGCTGTCGCTACCGCAGACGCGGCACACGTCGCCGGCCAGAGCGAAAGGCTGGTGATACGATACCACCGACGCAAATTTGTGCTGTTTTGCCTTCTGCAGCTCAAAACCGAGTCGGTCCAGGGACTCTGCAAAATGGACTAACCCGGTTTCGTCGATGTCCACATGGGCAAGTGCCAGTCCGAGTTCTCCCTCGAAATGCTCCAAGAGCCAGTTTTCGAGTCGGGCCGCTAGTTTGTCCGTCTCAGCGTTATCATGGGCCAGAATGGCGAAATTGCCGCCGCCGCACCACAGGACATTGGTCGCGGGCAACCCCAGTTCTTCGAGCACGGACAACGCAATCGTATCGGCCAGCAGTGCTACGTAGAACGAACGTCCACGCAGGCGGTGCGCCATGCCGGATTGAGCTTCGTCCGGGGATGCAAGGCGGTAGATAAAGTTCTGGATGCCGGCGATGTCGCCGCCGATCAGTCGAAATGTGCCAGGATTGGCAGACGCGAAAAGTGCCGCAGCGATGGCGGCGGACGACTTTAGATGATCGTAGAGCGAAATGTCGGGTTCAGAGCCATAAACCGCGCTCGGAATACACCAGGTGTACCTATGAAGGATATGGGTCAACGAGGTGAGGAATGGTCCGAAATGAGGGTTCTTGTCACGGAGAACAGATACGTCCTGAACGAACTGTTGCCAGAGCGAACGGTACTCGGTGGTGAGGTCAGGTGATGTCTGTGACTCAAGCGGGAAGATATCTGCCTTCCTGATGGAAAGCGGTCGCAGCCTGAATCCGTTTTCGCACCACCGCGGGCGATAGACCCGACCAAGGATGGGAACGAGTCTTGACTGCGAGATGGCGCCACCCGAGTCGGGAATTCTTTCTCCGGCTGACAATCGGTCCGCGCGCGCTACGATCTCTGAGAGCCGATCGCACGGCCTGTGATGAAACAGAACAGGAGATCCGGCCGCCTTGAAGGAGTCGGGCAAGTAGTTCTCAATAAACCATGCGCTCCACTTACTGTGCGCTCCGTGTGCACCGAAGTCATCTTCGGCAAAGTATTCGTAGCCGGCTGGTTGAACCCCGGTGCGCTGGGCGAACTTGCCGATGTCGTGCAGGAGCGCGGCCAGGACTACGGTCTGGAATTCGCGGTCATTGTTCATCCCACCTCCAGTTCATATTTTCCCATACCAAAGCTTGTGCCCTTGCCGACGTGCAAAAGTTCGCCCGCACGTAGGAAGGGCAGAAATGGGCCGATGTTGCCTTCGTAGGTAACCGTGCCCGTCATTCCTTCCATTTCTACTTCCCGCTCCTGGCGGCCGGAGTAGCGACGCCATTCGTACCCGGCCAGATGCATCTCGCTCGTTCTTACTTGCTGCGCCTGTTTGATGAGTCCGGTATAGTCAAGTTCTACCGGCTGGTCGTGAAAGTAGGCCAGAAGCCCGAGCCGGCGTAAGAGCGAACGGATGAGGATGTGAAAGTCAATCCTGCGGCACATACGGCCAGCGTAGGTGATGCGCGTGGGTGAAAGAAAGTTCAGTTTCACTTGGCCGCAACGGTCTGCGCCCGGCCGTAGGTGCAGTCGTTGTTTGCGCAGGGGAGCGCGAAACGTATGCGCGGAGGCATCGAACAGAATCGTTCCGTCCTGCGTGATACTTCTGATTTTGAGCCGCGGCCGGCCCGGACCTAGACCCTGAGCGGCCATCTGTTCAAAGGCAAGAACAAAGTAGGGGAGGTACTCTATGGCGCGGCCGATGAGAACAAGGTTGAAGGTCAGGGCAGCGCCGGCTGAATACTCAATCCGCTCTTCGTGCGGCGGCTCGATGACGAATGGATGAGGTACAGTATCATACCGGCGCATGATGCCGGCACCCTCTGGTCTGGGCGTGAGAAATACGTACGACCAGGCGCACTTCTCCCTGAGCAGGCAGTCACCGCACTCACGTTGAGGAAACGGACAAGCTACGCGACGGAACGCCAGACCGAAACCACCGCGAAATACCGCGCCGGCAAAGCGCGGCAGGCGCACTGGGTCTTGAGCAGTGAGCTCGATGCTCAGTCTAGCAGCAACGATGATTCCCCCCGTGAGTCGCCAACCCTGTTCTCCATGTTGTAAAGGTCATGATTGCTGTAGTCGGACTGAATCATCCTACCGCCGCTGATTTCGGCGATATTCTGGCCAGAAAAGAACGAAAGTCAAGCGGAAAGCGGCCCGATTTGGAGCGGTTCGGCGTGAAAGCCGGCATCCAGAATCTGCGCCTCAGCCTCTTGCCCCAGCCTGTCCTTACCGAGTCTCCGAGTCTTTCTAGCGTTGAAAACAGGGTCTGGCCGGCTTGGGCCAGCGTCAACCCCTCTATCGGTGTCAGCCCTGCTTCGTTGCGGGCTCAGGGCAGCGAGTCGAGTACGGTCAGGAAGTGGACGTTTGACCAGTCCGATAGGAGGCCCTTTTCATCCCTGGCCCTTGCCCTGAGCATGTACTCGCCGGCTGTCGTCCACGCATGCAACATCTTGACCCTGGTGCCGCCACCAACCAGCGCACTCCAGAGCGATGTGTCACCATCGCCCCAGTCGAACTGGTACGAGATTCGATCCGCATTTGGGTCGGTTCCCGCGGTCGAGAATTCTGCCAGCGAATCAACCAGACATGTGTCCGGCCCACTCGGTATCTCCGGTATGCTGGGTGGCAGGTTCACAGTATCGGCAATGGCGATTTCGTGCCAGTTCGACCACATCGAGACTAGGCCCTTTTCGTCTCTGGCCTGAACCGAGACTTTGTAGTTGCCCGGTAACGGCCAAGCATATTGTGCACTTGCCGTGTCGCCAGACCGAAACAGGGTTGTCCAGTCCGATGTGTCGCCGTTGTCCCAGTCGAACCTCAAGGCAACAAGGTTGCCGTCCGGGTCGGTTGCAGTGGCAGTAAATCGACAGGCAATTCCCACCCGTCCTGCATTCGGGCCGTCTGGCGGCGACGGCCGGTCAGGCGGCAGATTCTTGCATCCGAGCCAGCCGAGCACTAGTACCGCAATACCTGCGGTCACACAGTCCTTCGTCCTACGGTTACTCATCTCACGCTCCTGTTCAGGTTGCAAGATTGTACCCGAACTTGTCCAAGTCTCAACCCGAACTCGATATCCGTGGTTTGACTCAGGGCCGCCGCCGAGTATCATACCGGCCGATGGTTAGGCGCCCGCTTGTCGCGATCAGGCGTGAGGACAAGAACGTGTGGGAACGCCGTTCACCTCTGATTCCGGAGCAGGTCAATC
>JBDRUN010000089.1 GCA_039801365.1 candidate division WOR-3 bacterium | reverse complement strand
GCCGCGTACCGTTGATTCTGAGCTCAAACTGCAGGCCGAGAAAATCCGCGGCCCGTCGGGATATTGTCATGCGGGAGAGAAATATCTCGAAGTATTCCATCACCGGCGCAATGGTCGTGTCAACCTTGAGTCTGAAGGTTATCGTCTTGCCCTCACGGTCAACGGTTAGGGTTGAACGCTGAACTGCGTAGTTCACCCGGTCATGGATGTCGAACTTGATGAGCGCCGGGTTGCGTACCCGGCTTCGGTGGACGTCGGCCTTGTCTGCAAGAATCAGGGCCGCAGATACTTCCGATACCGGGTTTCCTCCTTCTTCGTGGTGATTGCCGATTGCCGCAACAATCCGCAGCACTTCGGAATAGCCCATCCCCAGCCGCAGCAGGATGTCTCGGGCAAGGAGCGCGCTCATGCGTTCGTGTTGCTCGCGGTTGATGACGTTGCCGACGTCATGGAGATACCCAGCGATTGCCGCCAGTTCAGCAACCCGCTCGTCCTCACCCAGCGCCAGTAGGACTGACCGAGCGTTCTTGGCCACGAGTCGTGCATGACGCTGACCGTGCTCGGTATAGCCCAGTAACGCAAGCTGCCGGTCCGCCTCTTTCACTAGGGCAACTACCTCAGGGTCCTTGACCACTGCCTTGAACCCAACCGGAGTCAGCGCATGAGACACCGCCGCGTAACCCGGCAAGTTGTCAGATTCCATTCTGGAAAACTGCGGTTTCAGACCGCGTCAGGTTGTTTCCGCCTGCCGGCCGTTGGCCAGCGTTTCCTTAAGATATTGTTCGTAGTCGTGTAGTAGAAATTCGTCAGCGACAAGCTGATTCTTCCAGAGGATGGCGACTTCGTTTGCGCCGAAGGTCTTGTCCAAGAAAATCTGAATCTTCGGCCCGCCGGTATAGTTCATGTCCTGGATAATGACACCACTGCCACCAGGGTTGTCGCCGCACACGGTGTACTGCTCGGCCGCTTTCTCGGGGTCGTAGTCCCACAGTTGCGGTCCTCGCACAGCCCGCTTGTAGCGCAGAAACTCAATCAAATCATTGGCCAGAGATATCATTATCATATGGTCTTCAGCCGGAGCACTGCCGGCCACGTAGTTCTTGAAGGGAACGTGCAGACAAACTCCAGTTTCGCCCCGACCTTGGCCATAGAAAACCCGTTCGCCGTCGAAAACTTTGCTGAGGTCACGACGCGGGTAGTGAAGCATGCTCTCTCGCCTGTATACTACTGATGTCTCAAATCTTGTCAACCGCTCAGATTTTGCCCTCCTTGTGCTTACGCTCCAGGTTGGCTAGCATGTCCCGAGTCATCGCATCAAGGTCGTAGGCCGGCTTCCAGCCCCATTCTTCCCGAGCCGGCGTGTCATCGAGCGCCATTGGCCAGGAATCGGCAATCTTCTGCCTGAAGTCTGGTTCATAGGTGCAGACAAAGTCCGGGTAGTACTTTCTGATTGACGCCGCGAGCTCACCGGCCGAGAAGCTCATCGCCCCGACGTTGAAGTCGCAGTGATGTTTCAGCCGGCTGAGGTCTGCTTCCATCAAGTCCATTGTCGCCTTCAAACAATCCGGCATGTACATCATCGGCAGTCGCGTATCCTCTCGTACAAAGCAGGTGTACCGCCGGTGTTTCACCGCTTCGTAGTAGATCGCGACCGCATAGTCGGTCGTACCGCCGCCCGGCAATGTTTCGTGCGAGATAATACCAGGGTAGCGCAATCCCCTCACGTCGAGACCGTACCGGTAGAAATAGTAGTCGCCAAGCAGTTCACCCGCAACCTTGGTCACACCATACATTGTCTTGGGCTTGAGGATGGTATCGTTCGGGGTACATTCTCTCGGCGTCTCCGGGCCGAACACCGCAATCGAGCTGGGAATCAGAACCTGGGTCATGTCGTGCTCACGCGCACACTCAAGCACCTGAATCGTGCCGTTCATGTTCACGTCCCAGCAGAGCATCGGGTTCTTCTCACCGACTGCTGACAGAATCGCCGCCATATGGACGATGGTATCAATGTTGTGCTTCTTGACGACCGCTTCGAGTGACTCGCGCTTCGTCACGTCAATGAAGTAGAACGGCCCTGAGTTTTTCAGCTCCTCACTCGGCGGGGTCTTCCGGCCGGTCGCAACCACGTTCTCGGCTCCGTAGCGCTTGCGCAGCGCCAGGGTCAGCTCAGAACCAATCTGTCCTACTGCACCGGTAACAAGCAGACGCTTTATCTTCTTTGCCATCTTCGTTGCTCCTTGAGTTGTGTTTCTTGTCCTGTCTGACTCACGGGCATGAAATATACTCACGACACCGCTTTCGTCAAAGGATGAAAGTAAATGAGGGTGATGGACGCAAGCTTTACAATCAAGCTACAACCGGTATACTTGCGGCCACGCACCGTGGTGAGTGTAGCTCAACCTGGTCAGAGCACCTGGCTGTGGCCCAGGATGTTGGGGGTTCGAATCCCCTCACTCACCCTTGAGAAGAGCGCCCGTAGCTCAACTGGACAGAGCGCCGGGCTTCGAACCCGTAGGCTGCGCGTTCAAGTCGCGCCGGGCGCGTCTGCCGGACCGAAGCGCAAACTGTCCAGCGTTGTAACATTCTGCCCCGCTAGCTCAACTAGGCAGAGCAACGGATTCTTAATCCGTGGGTTGCAGGTTCGATTCCTGCGCGGGGTATCAACTGTTCCGTCCGCACCGGTGGAGGTGGACTGTGGCTGACGAGAAGCATAACGTCGTGCTGTCTGATACCGGGCCAAGTCTGACCGAAACAGCCGACCTCTTGCCCCGCCAGAAGGAGCGTTGGCAGGCATTGGTGGATGTCCTGTATCTAATGCAGCTTTTTGCAGTGTACCTTATGTCCGCGCTTTATCCATTCTTCGGACTGTTCTACGGAATTCTGTTCATGACCGGCGGCATCGCACCCAAGACAAAACGAATCGGCAAGGTCTGTCTGATTCTCGGCATCATCAACCTCGGTATCTGTCTGCTTGTCGGCATCGGCATCCTCGTGCTGGGACTTACTGGCCTTTTGGCCGGTCTAGCCAAGGACTAGCCGGCATGTTCCTTCTTTGCTTACTCCTTGCCGGCCCTGTGTTCTACCGACCTCCGACCGGAGCCGGCATACCCGAACCCCAAAATCGGCCGGTCTGGGTATTCTTCACTGACAAGGGTATCTTCACTGAGACCGAATATCGCGCTGCCCTCAAACGGTTTGAGGAAGATGCTCCGGCACTACAGCGTAAGCGTCGTGGGCTGAGCTCCCGGCCCGGATACGACTTCGACGACCTGCCCGTGCGCGAGGCGTATATCCGTGAAGTCGAGAAGCTCGGCGGCCGAGTCCGGACCGTATCGCGCTGGCTCAACGCGGCCAGCTTTGACTTGCCGGGTCACGCACTTCATGCGGTCCGTTCGCTGCCTTTCGTACACGAGCTCAGGACGGTGGCAGAACGAACCGAACGCGAGCCGGTGGAGCATAACTTCCCACTTTCCACCGTGCACAAGGTGCGGTCCCAGGCGCTGGACACTGCAAAGGCACATCGTTTCTATGGCCCATCTTACGACCAGGCCCAGCTCATGGGCGTGCCTGAACTGTTCTACAAGGGTTACTTTGGCTCCGGGGTCAAACTCGCCATTTTCGACACCGGTCTGAAACTGAAGAACGTCGGCGTCAAAGGGCTACGCGTAACCAAACAGCACGACTTCATCTCAGGCGACAATTTCCATACCGCTGGCACCCCGGACTGGGCTCCTCGACCGCTTGACCAGCTCCGCTACCTCGGCTTGGCCAAGGCCCCGGTCCTGGACCTCTGGGGCAGCAAGGCGCGGCTCATATTCGTGGCTGACAGTTTCTCCTACGGATACAGTGCTCCGCGTCGGGCGATCTTTGCCAGCCGGTCTAGCGATGCCGGTAGGTCTTGGTCTGCACCATCACTCCTAGTAGTCTCTCAACCCGCTTCACCGATGTCGTCCCATACTTTTGAGAACCTGCGTCTTGTCCGGAATGACTCGATAACATACCTCGCGTTCAATGACCTGCTCTCAAGCTACCGCTCCCGGCCCCGGGCTGAAGTCTATCTCGGCTGCTTTGTCAACGACGTCTGGCAACCACCGGTCAGGGTGGGTTACGGCCGTTGCCCTGATGTCTGTTTCATGCATGACACAGCCTACTTCTGCTTTGTCGAGACCGACTCCAACATCCAGTTTCGCAAAGGCTCACTCGAAACGCCTCAGCCTAACTGGCGACTCGTAACAACCATCCGCACTGCTGCACCGCTTGAAGCACTGAGGATAGCAGTTGACTCTACCGGTGCGGTTCTGATTCTTGGGATTGACCACCATGCCGGCAGAATGGCCCAGTTCCGCTCAACTGACCGGGGAACGAGTTTCTTCCCAGACCCTGACCCGGTCGCATCCGGTGCAGCCGACTTCCAACTCCAGCAGAACGGCTCCAACCTGTTCCTCTTCATTGCCGACATTGCGACCGCGCCCTTCACCCGGTTGAACCTGCTACGCTCCACCAACTTCGGTCTGACCTGGACTTTGTCATCAACGCTATGCGACAGCCTGCTGACACTCGGCTCTTTTGCCGCGGATTACTCCAATCAGGCCGGGCTGAATCTTGCGTATGAGACTGGTGGCCTATTGTACCGCACGAGTTCAACTGACCAGGGCACGACCTGGCAGACTCCAGCTCTCATTGACACTGCCGGCTTCTGCTATCTACCCGCGGCCGCCGCCGACGGCTCAACTCTTCTCTTTTCCTGGGTGAAGCGTGGCGACGACAACGTGGCTTGGGAAGAATCAGACACGGCAAGATTCTCGTTCGACCAGCCAGACCACGGTACTCGGATGGCCTCACTCATCTGCGGATACCAACCCTACTCCATCGTCGGCATAGCACCCGGTGTGGACCTCATGGTGGCAAAGACCGAGTTCCACAAGACCGCGGGCTCCCGGTACTACGAGTACAACCTCGAAGAAGACACCTATGTCGAAGCCCTGGAATGGGCTGAAAGCAACGGTGCTGACATTGTCTCGACTTCGCTCGGGTACCGGGGCTGGTACTCTGATGACCAGCTTGACGGCAAGACCGCACCAATCTCCCGTGCTGCCGGCATCGCTGCCCAGAAGGGGCTTGTGGTTGTAACCGCAATTGGCAACCGTGACACCACAAGCTACCCATGGCCAAGGCCATACATGACCGCGCCGGCCGATGCGTTCGGAATCATTGCTGCCGGCGGAGTCGAGCGCAATCTCCTGCCCTGGCGTGGCACCGGCACCGGTCCGACCGCGGACGGCCGGATCAAACCCGAGCTTGTCGCTCTATCCGACACAGTTGCCGTCGTGGCCCCGGACTCGGTATCAGGCCTTGAAGGTTCGGTAGGAACTTCGTGCGCAACCGCGCTCATCGCCGGCGCCTGTGCGCTTCTGAAAGAAGCCCACCCGACCTGGTCGGCTGACTCGCTGCTGGCTGCGCTTTTCGCAACTGCTACCCGGTCAGTTCCAAACTGCACTGTCGGATTCGGTGTACCACAGGTGGACTCGGCATTCAGAGTATTCCCGCCCGCGTCCGGAGTCAGCCCAACCCGGCAGGATGAGCTTGTTCCTTTTCCCAATCCCTTTCTGGCCGGAACCAACTTGAAGCTCTACTTTGCCATCAATCTCACCCGGCCATCTCCTGAAGCGAGCATCTCGATATTCTCCACTTCGGGCACGCTCATAGATACTCTGAAGCTCGACGTAACACCCATGTCCCGGCCCGGCCGCTATTCAGACGTAAGGACTCTGGACCAGATTGGCGCATTCTGGGACGGCAACAATGCCTCAGGCGAACCGGTTTCATCCGGCCTGTATCTTGCGGTCTTGAACACCACCTACGGTAGCGCAGTCAGCAAGTTCTGCTTGGTCCGCTAGAATCCGGCTGATGTTGACACTCGCAGCATAGCGGATAACATCTAGCGACAATTGTAGATTCCAGCGTAGCTCAACTGGCAGAGCATCCGGCTGTTAACCGGAGGGTTACAGGTTCGATTCCTGTCGCTGGAGCTTTGCGAGCTCGGCCCGGTTGACCGGGCCGAGCTCCTGAACTTGCTCTGCGCCTCGTATAGCTGGGCCGCCCCGAAGGGCGGCCCAGCGAGGTCAGACGCGGAACTTAGTCGAGCAGGATTGTCTTGGCCGAGACCGGCTTGCCGTCAACAACCAGACGGTAGAAGTAGGTTCCGGCAGCAACCCTGGCTCCGGCGTTGTCCGTACGGTCCCATACCACGGTCTTGGTACCAGGCTCGGTCACGCCTTGGGCCAGTGTGCGTACCAGCTTACCTGCTTCATCGTATACACACAGCGAGGTGTTCGCTCGTGTTCCGACATAGTAGCTGATGCGGCCCGACTCGCGCACAAGCGTCGGTGCGACTTTCTCAAGCGCGAACAGCGTGCCCTGGGGCCGCTCTTCTGCACCGACGATACTGGCGTCGAAAATCATGTGGCCATAATAGGCCGGATTAGCCCAGTTGGCCATCAGAAGACTCTGCGGCCACCAGCCCCAGAACACACTGCCTGCCTGGGCCATGTACATGAAGTATCCGACCGTATCACCGACATCAACCGTCAAATCACCCTTGAGTGCGCCCAACTGGATTTTCGCCTCAATCTGCAGGTGACCGCTCGTCGTGCCACTCGCGCTCACTGCGCCCGGACACTGACCCGGCATGCGCCACACATTAGGTACCGTGTTGAGAAGCGCCCGGTACACAACCGAGTCCGCACTCACATATTCAACCCAGTGATTGCCCTCGCTGGAGTCGGTTGACCATGTATGGCTGTGGTCCTCGTCAACATACGGCCCAAACTGGTCGTAGTTGGTACGGGTCGCAACCGGTGGCACATCGCACGCCATGTAGATGAACCCGGGCGACGAGTCATACAGAAAATACATGTACACGCTGCCTGCAGGTCTCGCACCGGATCCGCCACGGTTCGCAAGGTCTGATATGTCGTACCACACCGAGGCGGCCCACTCGCCCGGACTGATGACGCCGTCAATTGTCGGCGCATCGGTTGCGATTCGACGCACGTGAATCGTCTCGCTGAACACCGCACCGGAAATCGTCACATTCCTGAACGAGGTATCGTTTGCCTGGTTCTGGTCGCCCGGCAGGCTCGTGAACATCGTCACCCTGTACTGCGCACCGGCCGGTCCCGAAGTCCAGTTCGGGAACGCAACCGAATCAATACCGCCACCTGGTAGCGAACCGGTGTAAGTTACGGTCTGGTTATACACCCTGGTCGCGCCCGAATCAATCCAGCAGCTCACCGGGAACCCGGTCTGCGCTGCAGTCCCGAAGTTACGAAGTTGTGCCTTGGGTGCAATCGTGCCCGGAGTCATTGCGCTCGGCGGTGATAGTACCGTGCTGACACCAACGTCATTTGCCACCCCGGCAATCCGGCGCAGACAGAACACTGAGTCCTGCGTCATCTGACCAAGCACGAGTAGGAACGTGTCGCCGCGGAACATCTCACAGCCACCCATCGTCCCGCCTGTAATCTGGGTAATCAGGGTCGTATCGCGCAAGGTCCAGGCCGGATAGTTGTAGCGTAAGCAAGAGTAATCATACGACGCGGTAGATGCATATACCTGGCCTTCGTTCTTTGCCAACCCCAAGCCGTAAATCCCGCTGTGTCCGGCTGGCGCAACCGTATGACAGTTTGTGCCGGTCTTCGAGCACTTGATGATGGTTGTGCCGAAGTTAGACACATACAGCGAGTCGCCGTCGCCGGTAATGCCCCGGACGATGCTGGGAGTTGGGCTTCCGGTCAGCGTATAGGTCGCAATCAGGGCACGCGTCGTGGCATTGATCTTGTCCATCCGGTTGTTTTCGCACCCGGCATAGACCGCATTCTCGGCCCGGTCATAGTACATGTCTCGGTAGCCCCAGTTGTACCCGGCCTGCACGTACTGCTTGAACGAGTCCAAGAGCACCCTGGTTCTCGCATCGAACACAAGAATCCAGTTCGTGTCTGTGGTCCCACCTGAGACTCCGCCCGAGGAAACCCAGACCAGGGTATCCTGGACACCGGTCACACCCACGCATCCCTGTTGTCCGATGCCGAATGCCCACTCAACTGTGTAAGTGAAGCCGTCTATCTCGATCGGCGCGCGCGTGTGCTCCTGCGGGCTGCCGATGACGTCTGCCGTTGGTCCTGTCTCAGTCGGGCCGGTTGCCGTCAGACCAGGGACGGCGAACGCGGCCGCAACCAGAAAGGCTACGGCGAGCACCATTCCTGCTTTCATACTGCTGTCTCCTTTCGTTTGAGAAACCTTGCTTTGGCTGCGCTGCAGGAATGCCGCCACTCAGGCTTGCCTCCCATGTGAAGGCTGGACTGTTCCCGCAGGGGCCACATTTGACAATAGAATATCCCCGCACAATGTCTTGTCAAGCACACCCGATTTCACTGCTGGAGGGTCGGACAAGACGAAACTTCCGGCTCCAATCGCGGCGCAGGACCGAGGTAGTCGCATGTAAGACAGGGCCGCAGGACAATTGACTGTCTTCCCTGGTTCTGTCTCATCACAACGTCGGCCGACTTCAGCCAGAAATCATCTAACAGGGATTACAGAAACAAGACTGGCTTCGCCGGCTGCATGCTTGACACGTCCGGCAGCAAAACTAGAATCCGACGGTGGAACAGGAACCACTGATTAGCCGCATTGCCCGATACGCCGGAGATACTGTAACGCTCAAAGGCTGGGTTTACAATACGCGCTCGTCCGGCAAGATAAGGTTTGTGCTGCTGCGTGACGGCACCGGTGTCATCCAGTGTGTATTTGTCAAAGGTGCAGTTCCAGAACCGGCCTTCGAGCTCGCCGACTCGGTCACGCAGGAATCAACGGTCGAGGTCAGCGGTACGGTGCGCGAGGACAAGCGCGCGCCCGGTGGATACGAGCTGACCGCAACCGACCTCAAGCTCATTCACCTGGCCGAACCATTCCCGATAACGCCCAAGGAACACGGCGTTGACTTTCTAATGAAGCATCGTCACCTGTGGATTCGTTCCCCGCGCCAGGTCGCGATTCTTCGTATCCGCTCTGCAGTCATCAAGGCCTGCCGCGACTTCCTTGACAATGCCGGATTTGTCCTGTGCGATACTCCGATTCTTACCCCGGCAGCTTGCGAGGGTACGACTACGCTGTTCAATGTTGACTACTACGGCGAGCCTGTTTTTCTCACCCAGTCCGGCCAGCTTTACAACGAGCCGCTCGCGGCCGCGGTACGCCGGACCTACTGCTTCGGTCCGACATTCCGCGCCGAGAAATCCAAGACCCGACGACACCTGACCGAGTTCTGGATGCTGGAACCAGAAATGGCTTTCTGCGACCTTGCCGGTGCGATGGACTTGGCTGAGGACCTTGTCGCCGACATAGTGGCACGCGTGCTGGACCGCTGTCGGCCTGAACTTGCGACTCTGGAACGGGATATTGCGAAACTGGAAGCAGTCCGAAAACCTTTCGTCCGGATTTCGTATGCCGAGGCGGTCAAGCTTCTACGGCAAAAGGGTAAAGACGTGAAACCCGGGGACGACTTTGGTGGCGATGAGGAGACGGTTATTGGTGAGAGTCATGACCGGCCGGTGTTGATTCACCACTATCCGGCCGCCAACAAGGCTTTCTACATGAAACGTGACGCAGAGAACCCGACCTTGGCGCTCGCAATGGACATGATTGCGCCCGAAGGTTACGGTGAGATCATCGGCGGCGGTCAGCGCGAGGATGACATCAACGAGCTTGAGAAACGAATTAGGGAATACGGGCTTCCGCGCGAGGCTTTCGAGTGGTATCTTGACGTGCGGCGATTTGGTTCGTTTCCCCATTCTGGATTCGGCCTAGGGCTCGAACGAACCGTTGCCTGGATATGCGGCGTGCGTCACATTCGCGAGACGATTCCGTTCGCCCGGATGCTTGAGAAGATTTATCCATAGGAGGTAGTAATGCCGGAAACAAAAGTTGGAGTAATCACCCACTACTTCGGCCGCATCGGTGTTGCGGTTCTCAAGGCGATCAACGCTCCACTGGCGGTCGGAGATACTATCCGTATCAAAGGACAACACACTGATTTCACTCAGGTCGTCGAATCCATGCAGATTGAACATCAAGCGATTACCCGACTTGAGAGTGGCGGTGAGGCCGGGCTCAAGGTCAACGAAAAGGTTCACGAAAACGACGAGGTTTTCAAAATCACACCATAGGTCTGACATGTCCGGTAGGCCCATTCCACCCCCAGAGGAAACCAATGGCACGAAGTAAGAGCAAGATCAAGCGTAAGCGTCATCGCTGGGCACTCAAGCGTCGGCGCAGCCGCGAACACCGTAGAGCCGTCAGTTCTGCCCGGCAGGAGTAGCCGGCCGAACGGCAGGGTCAG
>JBDRUN010000088.1 GCA_039801365.1 candidate division WOR-3 bacterium | reverse complement strand
GTTGCTGGAGCCAAGTACCATGACGGAGTCGAGGTCAAACTAGCATGAGCTATTACTACACCGCCGAATCTATTTCCACAGAATTTGACAAGACCTCGACGCTGGACTGGGCAAGTCAGGTTGCAAGCCAAGTCACGGCGCGGGAAGCTAGGCACCCAGGAGGCTGATCAGTAAGGCAGACGGTAAGCCAGACCACGAGTCAGGCCGTAGGTCAGGCCGCAAGCCAGGCGGCAGGCTAAGCTGCGAGTCAGGCAGTAAGGCAAACCGCGGCCCAGACAGCGGACCAAGCTGCGAGATAAGCCCATGGGCAGACTGTGAGCCACGCGGTATGTCAAGCTGCAAGCCAAGCGGCCAGACAGGCAGCGGGGCAGACATCGGGTCAGGCGGTGATTGAGGCGGCTGCCCAAACAGTGAGCCAGGCAGTCGGACAAGGAACAGGGCAAGCAAAGAGCCAAGCCGCAGGCCAAACAGCAGGGCAGGCAGTGTACCAGACGACCCTGTGGATGGCGGAATGTCACATTCAGACTAGTCCGCGCATCTCATCTTATGAAGCCGTCGGCCGCATTCTTCGTGGCTCTGAAAGCTGACTGACAAGACCTCGGACGTTGACTTGGCCGAGCATCCGAGGTGAGCCGAATCCGAAACAGACAAGTGCGCGCACGCCTGAGCCTGAGTCGAGGAACAGGAGCAAACCTTCTCCGTACAAGGTCCCAACTCGAACCCCAGCGCCAGCAGCCATCGCCGGTTATGCCGTTCCCTCCGGGCCACAGAATGCCGCGTGACGAAACCGTACTTTCTGCTCCAGCGCCCCCCCAGGACTCGGCCCCATGCCCAACAACGTGTCAATCACCGCCTGGTCCGGTCGCTAGTCAGAGACCTCCCTAATGCCGGCGGGTTTAACAACACCACCGGTATGAGTACGACCTACCGTGTCATTACACCCGCGGTGTCGGCTGATTGCTTGTCTGTCAAAAGCATCAGGCCTTCCGCCTGCACCTGCCCCGCCACGCGACGGAAATCTGGGGATGCTCCCATAGTTCGGTCACGTCCGGTCTACTTTGTCAGTAGTCTACCCTATTTGTTGGGCTACTTGCCAGTGTTCTCCGACGGTATGTCTCTCTTTTCCGGCTTAGCTTCGGGCTCAAAAGTCCGGATCACCTCAACCCAGCAACGGACCTTCCTGTCGTGCTGAATCCCCGGTGCGAAGCGGGCCCGCTGCACGTTGTAGAGAGCAATCGTATCGAGAAGTCGCACGCCACTCGAGCGGCTGATCTCGACTCTGGATACAGAGCCGTCCGGCTCAACCAGCGCCCGCAGCAGTACGGTCGCTGTATCTTCCGGCTCCACAAATGGCAGGTCGTCTATTTCGACTAGCACCGGTGCCTGTTCGCACTCAGACAGCGGCACATCTGCCCACGAACCAGCCTCGGCCATACCGGACCCTAAGGGTTTGGTCAGACCTGTCGCAGCCCCACGGCCGGCCGGAGCCGCATCTGCCGAGCCGGTTCGTGCTGCCTCTGCTTCCCCGGCGGCTACCACGCCACCCAGACCGGGACCGGGCTTCCCAGCCGAGCCCTTGCTTTCAGTCTCAAGTAAACCTTCACGGTCCGCACTGGTCTGGGCTGGTGGCAACTGCGGTTTAGCGGTCGCCAGCACCCGCCCCTCTTCGCCCGAGTCCTCAGTTGCCATCCGTTCCTTCTTGCTGAACGGCTGGCCTTGTTTACCTCCGAAATAGGCCTCGTCCTCGACGTTGCCGAGTACTCCTGTTGGCTCGACATGCCTAGTCGAGGTCTGAATCTGCACGAGTCGCCAACCGCCGACTACAACGACGAGCACGACCACAACACCGGCCGCCACAATGCCAAGTCGAGACAAATAGAGGCCGTGCCTTGCTGCCGGCTGGCGCTCTGGTCTGCGACCTGTCCGAATTCGCTTCCAGACCTGAAATCGGTGCCAGTCCCAGTAATCATCAGCCAGCGTCGGCCCGGTGTCCTTCTCTCTCACGAGTCTGTGTAGCGCTTCCAGCGCAGCCAGTTCCCTGCGGCATTCCGGGCAGGTCTCGAGATGCGCTGCCACCCTGTGCCGACGCATATCGTCCAGTTCCGCATCCAGGTATGGTCCAAGCAGTTCGGAGCAGTCCATGCACTCGCGTTTCATCATCTTGGCAGGTAGTCCTTCAGCAGCTCCTTAAGCCGCAGTCGCGCCCGGGAAAGACGCGACATCACGGTACCAACTGGTATTCCGAGCATCTTGGCAATCTCATTATAGCTCAACTCCTCCTTGACCCGCAAGACAAACACCGCGCGCTGGTCCGAGGGTAACTTCCTGAGTGCCTGGTCCAAGTCTCGTCTGATTTCCATGTCTGAGGGCGATGTGCCCGGGTCGGGCAGGTCCTGCCATTCACCTTCGGTATCAGTACCGGGCAACGGCACAAGTTTCTGGTGCTGGACCCGCTTGAGGTGGTTAAGACACAGATTCACGCAGATGCGGTGCAGCCAAGTGTAGAACCGGTACTGCTCATCAAACCGGCTGATTGCCCGATAGGCACGGATGAAAGTCTCTTGAGAGATATCTGATGCGTCGGCGTGGCTCCTAACTATCGAGTAAGCTAGCCGGTAGACTGCCCGGTTGTATCTCATCATCAGTTCGTCAAATGCCGAGATGTCGCCTCGCTGCGTCTTGCGGACTAGTTCCAAGTCCGGCAAGCTGCCCTGGGGCTCACCCATAGGTATCTACGATTGTCAGGGCGTGATTATTCCTTTGTTTATCCGAATCTTCGACCCTGGAACTTGCCGCCCTTAACCAGGCCTTCATAGTGCCGCATCACCAGATGCGCTTCAATCTGTTGCAGCGTGTCCAGTGCCACCCCGACGATAATAAGCAGCGTCGTACCACCGAAATAGAATGGCACCTTGAAAACGCTCATCAGGTACAGCGGCAACAGCGCCATGATGACAAGAAAAACAGCACCCGGCAGGGTCAGAAGCGAAAGTCGGCGGTCAATGTACAGCGCGGTGTTCTCACCTGGTCGGATACCCGGGATGAACCCGCCGTAGCGTTGCATGTTGTCCGCAAGGTCCCGGGGATTGAATACCACCGAGGTGTAGAAGTACGTGAAGAAGATAATTAGGCCGGCATAAAGCAAGCTGTACAACCACCCGCCAGTATTGAGAATCTCCTTCAGCGTCTGGAAAAAAGGCAGCTTGATAAAGCCTGCCAGGGTCGAAGGAAACACAACCAGACTCTGGGCAAAGATAATCGGAATGACCCCCGCGGTCACGACCCGCAGCGGGATGTGTGTTGACTGACCGCCGTACATCTTCCGGCCCACGATGCGCTTAGGATACTGAACTGGTATCTTCCTCACCGCCATCGTGAGAAGTACGACCGCCGCGTAGATTGCGAAAATGAGCGCGGCAATCACTACCAGTGCAAGCCAGGAAATCTCGCCCGCCCTTACCATCGCAAATGTCCGGCCGATATCCGAGGGCGTCGAGTCCAGGCAGCCCACGAGAATTAGAAACGAGATGCCATTACCGATTCCACGGTCGGTAATCTGCTCGCCGAGCCACATCACGAATATCGTACCCGCGGTGAGAGTAAATATGGTCATTAGCCGGAAGAACAGGCCTGGATTCAGCACAATCGGACCGTACTGGGTCGGCGCCTGAGATTCGAGATAGACCGCAATACTGACCGACTGAATCACCGCCAGGGCCACAGTCGCATAACGGGTGTACTGGTTTATCTTCTTGCGTCCCTCTTCGTCCCGCTGCAGCTTCTCAAGGTATGGAAACACCGAGCCCATAAGCTGGAAGATAATTGAAGCCGAAATGTAGGGCATGACTCCGAGCGCAAACACTGAAGCACGGGACAGGGCACCGCCGACGAAAATGTCATACAACCCGAAAACCGTACCACGTAACTGGCCGAGCAGATAGGCCAGAGCTTGAGCGTTGATTCCCGGAGTCGGTATGTGGCTGCCGAGCCGGTACACCACTACCATCGCCAGGGTGAACAGTATTTTCTTCCGCAGGTCCGGAATTTTGAATATGTTGGGGACGCTGCCGATCATCAGGTGGTTGGCGGCTGGATACTGGAACTCAACGGCACGACCTCGGCCCTACCACCGGCCTTCTCGATTTTCTCCCTTGCCGATTTCGAGAAAGCGTGAGCCGACACAACTACCGGCCTCGTAACCTCGCCCGTGCCCAGAATCTTCACCGGCCGGTCCCGGTCAACAAGCCCCTGCTCGCGGAGTGCACCGACCGTTATTCGATCGGTGTCAATGCCGGCCAGGTCCGCAAGATTCACGACTGCGTATTCGGACCGGCATGGATTGTTGAAGCCGCGCTTCGGAATCCTTCTGTAGAACGGCATCTGGCCGCCCTCGAACCGGGCATCAAACTCGGGTGCCGAATGCTGCCCCGCGCCTTTGTGACCGCGACCCGACGTCTTGCCGTGACCTGACCCCGGACCACAGCCAACTCGCTTCCTCCGTCGTCTGGCTCCGGCCGCCGGTCTCAGGCTATTGAGCTTCACAGCTCCTCCACCTTCACCAGATGCTTTACCTTGAATATCATACCGCGGATAGCCGGTTCGTCCCGGTGGAGCCGGGAAGCGCCGCGGCGGCGCAGCCCCAGCGCCCGGCACGTCTGCTCAACTCCAGGCTTCTGGTCAATCAGGCTTCTGACCAACGTAACCCTGAGCCGCCGCGTCGGTACGGAAGGCTCAGTCAGTTCCTGTCCCATCCCGTTGTACCTTCCTAACAAAGTGGCTGATCGGCTTGTTGCACGCCTGCGCCACCTGGTCAATAGTCCTGAGTTTCTTGAGTGCCTCAATCGTAGCTCGGGCAGTATTGTACGGGTTACGCGAGCCCAGAGACTTCGACAGAGCGTCGCGGAGGCCTACTGCTTCCAGCACGGCCCGGACATGGCTGCACGCAATCAGTCCGGTTCCGGCTGCGGCCGGCCTTACCAATACGCGGCTGGCTCGGAACTTGCCGCTCGTCTCGTGCGGAATCGTCCGACCCCGCACCGCCACTCGGACCATGTCTTTTCTTGCCCGGGCCGTAGCCTTGCGGACCGCGGCAGCAACCTCCGACGACTTACCGTGTCCCAGACCGACCTGACCGGCACCGTCACCGACAACAACCGCGGCCGACAGCTTCATCCGCTTGCCACCCTTGACAACTTTTGAGACCCGCTTGATATCAACAACCCGCTCAATCAGCTCCTGCTCGGGCAAACCGTTACCAATCTCGCCCACAATTTCTTCTCTCAAAGCTGCAATCCTCCCTCGCGCGCACCATCGGCGACCGCCTTCACCCGGCCGTGGTAGCGGTAACCGGCCCGATCAAAAACGACCTTGCTGATGCCCATCTCCCTAGCCTTGGCCGCAACCAGCCTCCCCACCTCCCTTGAGGCCTCGATTCGCTTAAGTTTCTTATCACGAATCTCGCGCGAAAGCGAAGAGACACCCGTCAACACCCGGCCCTGGGTGTCATCAACAAGCTGGGCAAAGATGTTAGCATTGCTCCGTTTGACGCAAAGCCTGGGCCGACTGGGCGTGCCCGCTACCCGGTGCCGAATATGGAAGTGCCGCCGCTTTCTTCGGTCGCGAATCATTCCCGGAATACTATCCGAAAAACCACAACTGTCAACCTATGGCAGTGCCTGAGCTAGAATCCGAAAGACAAGCTCGTCGTAGGAGATGCCAGCCGCCTCGGCCTCGGCCGGCAAGTCCGACATAGCGGTCAGCCCCGGCAGAGTATTGAGTTCAAGGAAGTAGGGATGCTTTGAATCTTGCACGACAAGGTCAAGTCGCGAAAAACCTCGACACCCGAGCAGACTGTGCGCTTTAAGTGCGAGCTCGGAAATCCGCTTCTCGGTCTTTGGATCGAGTCGCGCCGGAACCACGAAATCGGTCTCACCCCTGGTATACTTTGCCCGGTAATCATAGAAAGGCTGACGCTTGGGCACGAGTTCGAGTATCGGCAGTGCCTCGTTTTCAAGAATGCCCACGGTAGCAATCATGCCGGCAACAAAAGGCTCGATGATGAAGTCTCCATACCCCCGGTGTGCACGCAGACAGCAGTCCAGAGCGCCGCGCTTGCCGGTCAGCAGTTCAATACCAACGCTCGAGCCTTCGTTCCTCGGCTTGATGATCATCGGATACCCGAACTGCTTCTCAGCCTCGACTAGGCCGGGTTCAATCTCCTCCTCGGTACTGATTGCCACGAAGTCCGGTGTCGGAATCCCGGCCTGCCGAAACAGCATCTTCGTGAACAGCTTGTCCATCCCGATGGCCGAAGCGGTCACACCGGAACCGGTATAGGGGATGCCCTTCAGCTCAAGAAACCCCTGAATCGTGCCGTCCTCTCCCGGCCGACCATGTAGGATGACAAAAGCTATGTCAATCTTCGCCTTCGCTATCTGCTCGGCGAAGTTTCGCGTGATGTCAATGCCTACTGGATGAAAGCCCTGATCGTTCAACGACTGGATAACACGCTGCCCGGATAGCAGCGAGACCTCGCGCTCACTGGACCAACCACCCATCAACACCCCTATCCGGCGCTTGCGCAGCCGACGGACCAAATCACTTCTGCTCATCTGCACCTGCCTTGCTCGTCACAACAGCGCTGAACCTCGAATAACAAACCCTGTCGTTTGCTGCTCACCATATGCCGGTCTTCAAGTAGTCGTCAATCGATTTCGCAGCAATCCGGCCCGCACCCATGGCGAGGATGACTGTCGCGGCACCAATGACGATATCCCCGCCGGCGAAAACGCCTCTCTTGGAAGTACGCCCGGTCAGTGGGTCTGCCACAATTGTGCCACGTTTGGCGACCTCAAGACCGGGCGTAGTCTGAGGAATCAGCGGGTTCGGCCCGTTGCCAATAGCGACCACCACTGTATCTACTGGAATGCGGTGTTCCGACCCCTCGACCGGCACTGGCCGGCGACGACCCGAAGCATCCGGCTCACCCAGCTCCATCCTCAGGCACTCAACCGCTCTAACCCAGCCCTCCTCATCGGTGACGTACCGCACTGGGTTGGTGAGGAAATGGAATTCAATACCCTCCTCCTCGGCATGGTGAACCTCCGCGGCCCGGGCTGGCATCTCCTCTCTTGAACGCCGGTAGATTACCATCGAGCGTTCTGCCCCGAGTCGCAGCGCAGTCCGAGCCGAGTCCATCGCCACATTGCCGCCGCCGATGGTTGCGACCTGCCTGCCGCGCACAATCGGAGTGTCGTACTCTGGAAACCGATACGCCTTCATCAAATTCGACCTTGTCAGGTACTCGTTCGCCGAGTAAACGCCAAGCGCATTCTCACCCGGAATACCCATGAACCAGGGTCGGCCAGCACCGGTACCGATAAAGACCGCGTCGAAATCGGCTAGCAGCTCGTCCACTGTCCTTGTCTTCCCCACTACGTAGTCAAGCACGAGCCTGGCACCCGTGTCACACACAAACTGGACCTCGCGCTGAACTATCGCCTTGGGCAGTCTGAACTCAGGAATCCCGTAAACCAACACCCCGCCCGGCTTGTGTAACGCCTCAAATATCACGACCTCGTGCCCCAGTTTCAGACAGTCGCCGGCCACTGTCAGACCCGCAGGCCCAGAACCGACAACGGCTACCTTTTTACCGGTCGGCGGCAGTTTCTCGCACATCACGCATTCCTTCTGTTCTGCCTCCCAGTCCGCGATGAATCGTTCCAGGTTGCCGATAGCCACCGGTTCCATCTTCTTGCCCAAGACGCACTCACCCTCGCACTGGGTCTCTTGAGGGCAGACCCGACCGCAGATGGCGGGCAGTACATTAGTCCGTTTCATTATCTTCATCGCTTCAAGGAACGCACCCTCAGCAATCCGACCGACAAAGCCCGGGATATCCACCTCAACCGGGCAGCCCTTCACGCACGAAGGCTTCCGACACTGTAGGCACCGCTGCGCCTCGGCAATTGCCTCCTCGGGTGTGTAGCCGTACGGCACCTCATCGAAGTTGTGCGCCCTTACTTTAGGATTCTGCTCACGCATCGGTGTTCTCTTAGGGTTCACCTTAGCCATTGTGTCTCCTCCCGCTCACGTTGCATTCTGCTATCTACCGTCCGACACCTGGTCTTCATTGACACCTGGTAGTACCGCCACAACACCCGCTCCTGCCGCATTCGGCTTCAAAAAGCTCTAGCGACCGTTTCTCCTCCGGTAGGTACACCTTCAGTCGCTTCATCAGCAGATCGAAGTCAACCTTGTGTCCATCGAATTCCGGCCCATCTACGCACGCCAACTTGGTTTCGCCTCCCACCTCCACTCGGCAGACCCCGCACATCCCGGTTGCATCGAGCATAATCGGGTTCAGACTTACAACTGTCGCAATCCTGTAAGGCTCGGTCAATTTGGACACCATCTTCATCATGATAACCGGCCCGACTGCAAAAACGCGGTCAATCTTGGTTCCGCGCTCAATCACCGCTCTCAGGGCATCGGTCACGAAGCCCCTGGTCCCGTAGGATCCGTCATCAGTCGTCACAATCAGCTCATCTGAAACGGCGGTCATCTCCTGTTCCATCATCCGCAGTCCGATACTGCGGAACCCGAGAATCGAAATCACATGGTTACCGGCCTGCTTGAGTGCCCGGGCAACCGGGTAGATTTCAGGCGTACCAACTCCGCCGGCAACGCACACCACTGTCCCGAACTTCTCGATCTCCGAGGCGCGACCCAGCGGACCAATGAAGTCAAGAATCGTGTCACCTGGCTCAAGCGTGCCCAGAAGCCTGGTGGACTTGCCTACTTCCTGAAACACGATGACAACGACCCCGTCATCTGGCCGCAGATCGGCGACGGTCAAGGGTATCCTCTCTCCCTGCTCATTCACGCGCAGGACAACAAACTGGCCGGGCCTTGCCTTACGCGCCACGTCCGGCGCACTAAGCTCAAACCGCTTTATCCCCGGAGCTACAATCTCCTTCTTCAGAATCGTGGTCATCTTTCCTCCTTACGAAATCTCGGCTGGAACAGAAGTTCGAACCGCGTCTGCCGCATATCCTTGCATGGTGCTGGTATAGCGGGCCTGGAGATACTCACTACGTTGACTCCGGACCGCGGCCGAAAGGCGGTAATTATACTGACAAGACCTCAAGCGTCAATGTCCGATTTTCGTCCCAAGAACCGATATGGACCCCTGTGTCATCCTAAGCGAGCGAAGCGAGTCGAAGGGTCTCTCAGGCGAGATTCTTCGCTCCGGCGTTCCGCCGTCGCTCAGAATGACAGCATCCGGCAGGTGGAACCAATCCTCTGGTCGTGCCAGGCACGACCGGCCTGTCTCCTTTGCTCTATGTCGGTTCTCGGGTCGTATGCAAGGCTTGACACACGACCAGACGGGTCTACACTCTCATCGTATCAGGCGTTCGTTTGCACACAAAAGGAGGTCCTATGCAGCGACTGACAGTGTTTGCAGCCCTAGTCGCAACCGTCCCGCTGACCCTGGCCAGCGGGACCGAGCACTGCCCACCGCCCGGGCAGCACAATCCCTGGTTCAGCCTTCCGCCAGCCCTGACCCCGGTTGACGACAACAGCATCATGGGTCAGTCAACCGAGGTGAATCCCGGTGAACCAGACTATCTCAAGATATCAGGCAAACCCGCACCGCAACGTACCGAAGATGATGCGGCCACCGTACTGCCCCCATTTCTGGACTGGGGGACCGACACGCTTATCGGTTCGACCAGCACTGTGCCGACTTGGGGCAAACTGTCTTCAGACGCGTCAGTAAACGGCGACATCTACGTTGGCGTGCTTGATCCATCCGGTACGAACGAGGATACTGTGACCGTCTGGCGTTCAACTGACGGCGGCGGAACCTGGAGTATCATCCGACGTTTCTATGGCAATACCAGTACTGGAGGAATAGGAGACTACGTTCTGCGCGTTGGTTCAGATGCAAATGGCGACTGGCTGTATCATTTCCTACTGTATAAGGGCTCTGGGACCGACGGTGGTTTATGGGTCCAGCGACAGCGCCCCCCAAGCGGAACCTTCGCTTGGCGACAGATAGTTCAGAGTGGTGATACGCTTCGCAACCTGTGCGCAGACCGGAATATTGAGAACCCCCAGCACCTTTTTGTCGGATATCAGACTACGAGCAACAACGTGTACCTCTGGAGCTCCAAGGACACAGCCCAGACCTGGGGCAATTTCACCTACATAACTTCTGACCGCCGCGAACCGGCTCTTTGCGCAGGCGCAGACAAGTACGTGTACATCGCCTGCCTGCTTGTAAGCGACTCCTGTCGCATCCGCATCGGCCGCAATACCAACAACCTGGAGTCTGGCGGCACGTGGACATTCGTAAACTCAGACTCCAGTGCGGACAACCGATTCTATGACTTGTCGGTTGCCGCGGACCGTGTCAGTGCCGGAGCTTCCCAGACCGCAATCGTCCTGTCCACATACCGTTACAACCCGAACGGCAACGTTGGCCCACGCTACTCATGGACAACAAACGGCGGCACATCGTGGAGCTCAAG
>JBDRUN010000087.1 GCA_039801365.1 candidate division WOR-3 bacterium | reverse complement strand
CTATCATTCGGCCGCGAGCTCTGGCGCCTGACCCGGATGGACCTGTCAGGCGAGTCGGCTGCCAGGGAAGCCGCGGTGCTGATTGGTAAGTGGGTGGCTCGTGGGTTCTCCCAGTCGGTGCTGGAGACCATCCGGACCCAAGTCTTCAACATCGGCCCGCCCACACCCTGAGGTCGCCTTGAACCACTGAGCTAGAGCGCAAGCCCGCAGACCGTGCTGCCCGGTCTGCGGGCTTTCTCCTTTGCCGGCAAGCCGAGATAATTGTCAAGCAAGATGGTCGGGCTTGACACAAGGAAGTCGCTATCCTATAATCAGTTATGCCAATTAGAGAGTTCTGCTGCGCACGCTGTGGTCACGAATTCGAGACCCTGATTCTGAGCCGCAGCGAAGAGAAAAGCCAGAAGTGCCCGAAGTGCGGTAGCAGGCGACTCAAACCGGTGTTCTCGGTGTTCGGTCTTTCCGGCACTGAGAAGAAGGTTTCAAGCGGCAAGAGCTGTTCGAGTTGCAGCTCACATTCGTGCAGCTCCTGCCATTAGGAGGGAAGCAATGACCATAACCAAAGCTGACCTAGTCGAAAAGATTGCTGAGCGCGTAGCACCCAACATCACCAAGCGGGACGTGGGCCGCATCGTGCAGATGTTCATTGACGATGTGTGTCAGACCCTGCGGGATGGTAATCGCATCGAAATCCGCGGGTTCGGGGTCATGTCCACCAAGCTGCGCAAACCCAAAGTTGCGCGCAACCCCAAGACCAAGGAACCGGTGAACATCCCGCCCCGGCGCGTGCCGGTTTTCAAGGCGTCCCGACTCTTGAAGGCCAGTCTGATGAAAGGAGCCGTATAGCCCATGCCTTGTGGTCGTAAGCGCAAACTGGCAAAGATCCGGCGCCACAAGTTCAAGAAGCGCCGCAAGTCCCTGCGTCACCGAAAGAAGCTGCGCTAGGCCCGGACCCTTACCGGCCTAGTGCACAATCATCACTGAGCAGTCAGCCAGACGCAAGACTGCGTCTGATACACTACCGACCGTCTTTTCTACTCCCCTGCTCGTGCCGCGACGTCCGAGCACGATAAGCTCGTATTTCCCCTCACGCGCCAGGCGAACAATCGCCTGAGCCGGCGGCTCTGTCTCAAGCACCCTGTAGTTAGCCTTGACCCCAAGTCGCGCAAGCACGCGGCCGGCTTCTTCAAGCATCTGCCTGCCGGCATCACGAATGCCTTGTTTCTGCTCCGGGTTCAGGTCGCTCTCATACGATGGCGGCACATAGACCGCAGTCGCGACCATTAGTTCGGCTCGAAGCGCACGGGCAATTGCCGCCGCGGTCTCAAGCGCCCGGAGCGAGTTGTCACTGCCATCGGTTGCCACGAGTATCTTCTCAAGCATTGTTGTTGCTCCTGTTGGTCAATCTCCGCGTCGGTCGGATATTGTTCATGGCAGGTCCCAGTGCATGCTCAGCCCTTCGCGCACCAGCCGGACCACATCTGATGCCTTGCCCAGCCGCGAGACCGATTCTGAGATGTCCGGCTGTCCAGTCCCGCACTTCGGGCAAGCCGAGAACTGCATCCGGAAATCGCCTTCAAGGGCCCAGCCCTCGACAAGCATCTTGTCGGTTTCCCAGTCAAGGATTCTCAGGAAGATAAGCTCAGGCAGCTCGATCTCCCGGGCCGGCACTGTGGCCCCGCATCGCAGGCAGGTCCATGGCACGCGCAGTTCGATTTCCCGTTTCGCACCGGCCGCGATTTCCTCGGCAATGTAGTAGTGCGGGTACATCCGTACCAGTTGACGTGCACCGGCCGGGTGCGAACCTACTCCAGTAAGCATCCAGATGTGGTCAAGCTCCGGGTTGCCTTCGTGGACGACCTTGAGTCTTCGCTTCTGTTCTTCACCGGTCTCAAGCTCATGGCTGCGCCGATGTTCGGCTCGATCCTGCTCGACAAAGCTGCGCCGTACCCATTCCCAGTACCGGCCTTCGTTGATTGCGTCCTTGACGTCTTGGTTCGTCTCGCGCTGTTTCCGGCTCAAGGACAGCAGGAATACCTTGATGCGGGAAAGCGCGGTCCGGTCAAACATGAAGATGAACGGCCAGGCAACAACAAAGGCAAACCCGCGCAGCACGCTGATGAAGACATCCAGGAGCTGGATCCCCCGGGTGCGGAACTCACCTTCGAGGAAGAACAGGCTCAGGTGGTACAGGACCGCAATCACGAGCCCACACAGCAACCACAAGCCGAACAGCGGCACAAAGAACGCAACCAGCCTTGCGGCAACGTCGGGATTGACCGCCATCCGGCACTGAGGATATGACGCGCCTTCTGCTTGTCAATAAGCATGCTCTGCACACTGCGCCCGATCAGCCCCAGGACGTGAGTTGTCAGTTGGTCAGAAAATAGCAGACTATGTTCACGCCCATCCGAAATGCCTGTTCGCGCACGTCCGGTGGGTCGTTATGGGCCTCGGTCCAGCCGTCCGAAACGTTGCTGTTGTAGGTGTAATAGACAACCATCCGGCCACCGAGGTAGATTCCAAAACCGCGGGGCGGACCTTCATAGTGCTCGTGAATCTTGGGTGGGCCGGAGTCGAAGTCGTACAACTGGTGGTATATCGGATGGTCAAACGGCAGTTCAACCAGCTCGCTCTGCGGCAGCACCTTTGCCATCTCCCGGCGGAAAGATTCGTCCATCCCGTAGTCGTCATCAGCATACAGGAAACCGCCGCTCTCAAGAAAATGCCGGAGCCGCTTCACTTCCTCTTCGCTGAAGCTGATATTGCCGTGACCGGTCATAAAAAGAAACGGGTAGTTGTAGAGCCGGTCGTCGGTTAGCTTGACCCTGGCTTCTTCTAGTTCGGTGCTGATGTTCGTTCTACGGCCAAGCTCCCGGCACAGATTTGGCACCGCATCCGGGTCGTTGTACCAGTCGCCGCCACCCGAGTATTCAAGCCGCGCAATCTGGAATCCCACCGTCGTTTGCGCCAGTGCAACCGCACCGGACAGCACGACAAGAACGCAGAATGCAGAATGCAGAACTGTGACACTTGGCAGAGCCCCGAGTTCTAACCTCGTTCTACCTACCATTCTCTTCTCTCTCTGGACCGCTGCTTGAGCCGCACCACACAGTCGTACGGCACCGTCACCTCGCCCAGAAAGATACGCCCGCCCTTCCTGCCGCCGTGACAGTCGCTGCCGCCCGTTACCAGCAACCCGTTCTTCTGGGCAATTTCCTCGTATCGGGCAACGTCGCGCTTGTCGTGGTCCGGATGCCAGACCTCGATGCCGTCCACCCCCGCACTAATCGCCGCATACACCGCCTCGTCGCTGTGGTAGGTGCCTGGATGGCCGATGACTGAAACCCCGCCATGAGACCGGATTAGGTCAACCGCAACCCGCGGCTCAAGTTTCATCTTCGGTACGTAGGCCGGCGCCTCGTAACCGATGTAGCGACGGAACGCTTCCTCGACACTCGGCACTGCGCCAGCGTTGACCAGAGCCTGAGCAACGTGCGGCCGGCCGATTGCCGCATCCCGCGCCAGAGTGCGCACGTCCTCAAAGTTCAACCTCACCCCCATTCCCTTCATCTTCTCCACCATCAGCCGTGCCCGTTCGCTTCGGTGACGCCGTACCAGCGCAAAGAAGTCGTGTACGTCCGGTGAACGGAAGTCAAGGTAGTAGCCGAGGATGTGGAGGTCAATGCCGCTGACAATGCAACTCATCTCTACGCCCGGTACAACCTCGATGCCCACATTCCGGCCACAGCTCTGGGCCCGCTCGATACCGTCAATTGAGTCGTGGTCAGTAATGCCGATTGCCGCTAGGCCCAATTCCCGCGCCCGGCTTACCGCCTGTTCAGGCGTCAACAGCCCGTCCGAGAAAGTCGTGTGGCAATGAAGGTCAACGAGGCGTGTCACATCAAGAAAAGGCCAAACAGGTCAGCATCAGCAGACCTGGTCCTCTACTTCTGCTTCTCGACTAGTCACCGGTCATTCTTCTGCTTACCGTGTCCTGGTATTCTCGAACTAGTGTCTCGGCCTCGGACGCCATCTCGTCCAGCGCTTCACGCTTCTCGGTCACGAAATCCTTATCCAGGATACTCGGCAGATTCGTCAGCACGTTCAGCCGCGCCCCGCGAAAACACGTGTCGAGCTGCATCGTGCCCACGCCCGCGTCGGTCACCGAATTCTTGTTGCCGTAACAGACAATCGGCTTCGCCTGCCGTAGCGCCTCGAGCGCCAGTTTCATCGTGCGAAACGGCGTTTCAGCCGCAACCTTCAGCGCATCGCTGATCGCCTTGGCCCGCTCCTGCCTATCCGCTTCGGTCATCTTCGGCAGCTTGTACGCCTTCATTACCCGCCTGAACGACTCGGCATCCTCGTCCACGAGCGCCAGGAATCGTTCCCGCATCGGTACCAGCCGGTCGCGCGCCCGCGTGAACTCGTCCTGGAATTCCTCGTACCCCTTCTTGCCGATTGATAGCTTGGCGACCATCGTCAAGAGCGCACAGCCGACTGCACCGGCCAATGCCGCGGCCGAACCGCCGCCTGGCACCGGCTCGGAGGACGCCAACTCAGCGAGAAAGTCAGGCACGCCCTTGGCCGGTACGAGCTTGTTTTCAAGAATCTGGTCACGGCTGAAGCTGTTCAATTGCAGGTAGAACTGGGCACAGGCATTCAGCGCCGCCTGCGGCACCAGCCCGACGATTTCCGACTCCAGCACGTTCACCCCGTACCGCTCGGCCTCGCGCTTCACCGTCTCAAACACGCGGTACAAAGGCGTCTGAGTATAATCGGTCATGTTGATTGACACCTGAACACAATTCCGCTCCTTGATTGCGAAGCCGAGCGCCTTGACAAACCGGTAGCCGCCATTGCGGTGCCGTATCGCCTTAGCGATTTTCTCCGCAACCTTGAGGTCGGTCGTACCCAGATAGACGTTATAGGCAATGAGCGGCGCTCTCACGCCGACTACCGTCGCACCCGCAGTCGGATGCAGCTCAGGCCGGCCGAAATCCGGCGCCCGGTTCGGGTCGGTCCTGATTGCCTCGCGCAGCCCCTCGAACTCGCCGCTTCTGATGACTGCCAGGTCCTGCCGGTCCGGCCGGGTTGCGGCCAGCTCATACAGGTACGTCGGGATCGAAAGCTCGTCGGCTATCTTCTTGGCCAGCCGCCTGGCCAGCTCGATGCACTCGGCCTGATTCACTCCGGAAATCGGCACGAACGGTACCACATCGGTTGCGCCGATTCTCGGATGCTCACCTTTGTGCTGGTTCAGGTCAATAAGCTCGGCTGCTTTCTTTACGGCCTTGAAAGCGGCCTCGAGCACCGCCTCCGGCTCGCCGACAAAGCTCACGACCGCACGGTTGTGGTCCGCGTCCATCTCCTGATCGAGCATCGAAACACCGTTCACCGACCTTATCTCACCCACAATCTGTTCGATGACTTCGGGCCTGCGGCCCTCGCTGAAATTGGGAACGCACTCTACAATTCTGCGCATGTTATCGAACTCCTTTCTGACCGAAGGATGTTAGAGCTAGGAGGGAATCTTAGTGACAACCACCGGACTGTCAACCAGGCCTACCACGTTGCCCCAGAAAACTAGAACTAGGCGGAACGGTCATCTGATTACCCGGCACGCCGGCTCCCGGTTGACCACCGTGATAGACTGTAAGACACGGTATGTGACGAGCAAGACGTATCGGAACTCCCAATGAAGCAATCCTGGCAGTGCCGTTCCCTGGTAACCGAATGGCTGTACGAATAGTGTCGTTTCCTATCCCTGAACCATCCCCATCTGGTCAACCGGCGACCGACGTACTGAACGGGTAGATTCGGTGTAGTGCTCCGGCCTCTTGTCTCCCGGCCCTCTGCGCCAGGGAAATCCCGACCAGACCCGGAACGAGACCGGGCTTCAAGAGTAAGACCTTATCAGGGCGACTGCTTCTGGCAGAAACCGCCACCTTGACTAAAGAGGTAAGGAGCTTACAATGAAACTGCGGCTGCCCGGGTTACGCGGCCTGGTAGGCCGCAACTTTCATGCTTGAGATAACGGTTCTTTCTGGCAGCGGTTCGGCCAGGGCATGGCCGGACCTGAGGAGGCGGTCATGAAGAGCTATTCATCCATGATGCTTGGACTTGTCGTCACGCTGGGACTGGCCCAAGTGGATACTGTCTGGTTCCGTCACCATCAGTATTCGCCCAGCTATTCCTACCAGTTCATGAGGCCGGCTAAGACCCTAGTAGTTGACGCCGAAGGCGCAAGCTATGTGTGTGCATACGGTCAGTTCGGGACCAGTTCCTATGACTTCATCGTCCTGAAGTATAGCGGCAACGGCAAACTGATCTGGGAAACTTCTTACGAAGCTGGCGGTACTGAAGTTGCGTATGCGATGGCGGTTGATGAACAGGGTGCGGTCTATGTGACGGGTCAGACCAGCACCAGTAGCTCGAGCTCTCAAGTCCTCACAGTGAAATGGAAGCCGGATGGAACGCTGGCCTGGGCAAGAAAGGTGAGTGGCACTGGCACATCGTATTACAATTTCGGGTACGCGATCGCCGTGTACTCGGGCGCAGTGTATGTTGCCGGCCAACTAACATCCAGTCTGTCCGGCCCAGACATGGCGCTCCTAAAGCTCGATGCCGGGACCGGAGAGGTGAAATGGACGAGAACCATATCAGCAAGCAGCAGTGGTAGCCGTTACGAGGCAGCTTATGATATCCGTGTCAGTCCGACAGGTGCAATATTCATCGCGGGACGAACCTTCGGGAGCGTCAGCAGCAGCTTCAACGCGACCTTTGCGCGATACGACACCGAGGGCAACAAGCTGTGGCAGCAGAACTTCAATTCCGGTAGCGAGGTGGAAGAGGTGGTGAACCGGATATGCCTTGTCGGAGACTTGGTGGTTGGGACAGGGTATGTACTGCGCGGGTCAAATCAGGATGTGCTGACTCTGGCCTATCGGAGCGACGGTCAGTTTCAGTGGAAGCAGGAGTATAATGGCCCAGGCAGTTCTGCGGACCGCGGCAACGACATTGCGGCTGACCCGTGCGGCGATATCGTGCTATGCGGGCTGGCAAGTGGCGGTGCCGGTCCAGATGCCCTGGTACTGAAGTACCGTCAAGACGGAGCGTTGCTCTGGGCCAAGTTGTATGACTCAGGCCTTGGTACGGACGAGGCGATGGCGCTGGACATTGATGCGTGGGGCGGCGTCGTAGTTGCTACTCAAGTGACTCCTGGCCCGACCCCGGCACCGCCGTTCACAGTGGTAAAGTTCTCCGTGGACGGCAACCTGGCCTGGCAGTTTCTTCTCAACTCTACGGCTGAGAGTGGCCCGAACAGCGCTCAAGATGTCGTGCTGACTCGTGATGCAGTGATTGCAGCAGGCATTACCACTTGGCCTTACCCCAACTACAGTGACCCCTCGGTATTCAAGCTCGTTGAAGTTCCGGATGTCGGGATTGAAAACCTTCTAACACCGACTTTGCCGCCAAACCCGGGTGAAGTCGTGACGCCGCGGGCAACGGTCCGGAACTACAGCACGCTACCCGCAAACCTGTCCTGCCAGCTCGACATCGCCGACGGTTACTCAAGTGAGCGGCCGGTGAGCCTTGCTCCGAACGAGCAGAAAACCGTCGTGTTCGAAGACTGGACCCCAGGAGCACACGGCAATTGGCGCTGGGAGTGTTACACCAGGCTTGGCCTCGACTATAACCGAACGAATGACACGGTGCGTCAGCTAGTCTACGTAAATGGACCAGCAGTTGACGCTGGTGTGACTGTGTTGATCGAGCCTCATAGTAACATTCCGGCCCAGTCGTCAGTGACACCGCGGGCGCGATTTCGCAATTTCGGCACAGCTGTGGTTGATGTCTGGGCATTTCTGTCCATCAACCTCGGCGGCACGTGCCTTTATCGTGACTCGGTGCCCATAGTCGGGCTGGAACCAAACGGCAGCGACACTATGATCCAGTTTCGCGGCTGGGTAGCACGCCAGCCAGGGTTTCTGACCGCCCGTTGCTCGACATGGACCGAAGCGGACCAGTACGTTTGCAATGACACTCTGAGCCTCAGTTTTGCGGTTCTCAACGAGCCGATTGGCCGTTGGACCCGACTTCCGGACGTGCCGCTCGGGTCTTCAAACGAGGTGGTGTACACCGGCGGCGGCCTAGCGGTGGACGACCAGGCACTGTACGTGCTCAAGGGCTACCAGACCAGGGAACTTCACATCTATTCGCTCGGCACCCAGCGTTGGACAACAGTTGAATCGGTGCCGTTGGGCGCGGCCGGTAGACCAGTGTACAAGGGCGGTGCTTTGGTGGCCGACGGCCTCGGCCGAGTGCATGTGGTCAAAGGTAACAAGACCTTCGAGTTCTGGCGGTTTGATCCGGTTGTCGGCTGGACGGCCGCGGCCGACATCCCCGAGGGTCCCAAGGGCAAGGCGCCTAAGGGCGGAACTGGGCTGGCCTACGCGGTTGTAAATGACACTGGGTATGTGTACCTACTCAAAGGCTCGGGTCGAGCTGAATTCTACCGATACAACACCATCCGAGACACATGGGACTCATTGCCGGAAGCACCAGCCGGAGCGAGCGGCAAGGCGAAATATGGGGACGGTAGCGCGCTGGCCTTCGACGGCATAAGTACAATCTATTGTCTCAAGGGTAAGTACAATGAGGTGTTCGCGTTTGACGTAGCGATCGGCCAGTGGCGGCCCGGACAGTTGCCCGATGTACCCCTTGCTGGCGCAGATGGACGACAGCGCAAGGTCAAACACGGCGGAGACATTACTTGGGCGAAAGGTAAACTCGGGGTGTTGAAAGGCGGCAACACCTGCCAGTTCTGGGTCTTGGAGCCGGCTGATTCCACCTGGTACGAGTACCCGCCCGTGCCTCAAGCATCCGAGGACCCGAAGCGGATCAAGGCCGGTGGCGGCCTGGAATTCGCGGCCGGCAGATATTACGCGCTGAAGGGCAACAAGACAAGAGAGTTGTGGCGTTTCGACCCAGCAATAGTCCATGACGATGACATCGGGCAGCATCTCAAGCGTGGAACAATGGTAAGTACCAACCAGTCCGCAGGCAATCTTGCGTTTCTTTCACTCAGCCCGAGTTCCGCGTTCGGACGCCTCCACTTCAACCGGCCGTTGTCCAACCCTGCTACCTTGACAGTCTTCGATGCAATCGGTAGGGTTGGCGTGAAAACAGTTGTTGCCGCGGGAAGGTGCAGCGCGTTCCTTGACCTCCGTCAGCTTGCCGCCGGTGTATATTTTCTCACCGTCGAGGAAGGCAATCAGCGACTTGAACAGAAGCTAGTCATCGTACGCTAGCAACAAGCACACTCTTGTAGGCACGGGACCGCAGCCTACTGGGGACCCCTTGTTGTGCTCAATAGGTGCACCAAACATCGGATTGCTAACTGTCCCTACTGTAAAGAGATAGCACTCGAAGCGATGTCACAGTACTATTGACAAGAGCTTCTTTGTTCGTATTATTTGCTCACAGAGAGGTGCAGCTCTTTGATAATTCGGATGTAACCCAAAGCGTGTCCGGGTCGTGCAATTCCTTACTCCAAGATTTTTTGCTTGGAGGGTTTGATCCTGGCCCAGGACTAGCGCTGGCGGTGTGTCTTAGACATGCAAGTCGTGCGGGACCCGTGCTGGTAGCAATATCGGCTTGGGTCTAGCGGCGAACGGGTGAGTAATGCAAGGGCAACCTACCCCGAGGAGGAGCATAACCCGTCGAAAGACGGGCTAATTCTCCATGTGCTATGGGAGAGGCATCTCTCCCATAGGAAAGGCGCTGCAAGGTGCCGCCTTGCGAGGGGCTCTTGTCCCATCAGCTTGATGGCGGGGTAACGGCCCACCATGGCAACGACGGGTAGCCGACGTGAGAGCGTGACCGGCCACAGGGAAACTGAGACACGGTTCCCACTCCTACGGGAGGCAGCAGTCTAGAAATTTGGGCAATGGGCGAAAGCCTGACCCAGCGACACCGCGTGGAGGATGAAGTCCTTCGGGATGTAAACTCCTGTCAGGAGGAACGATGCCGTTGCGGAGTAACTGCCGTGACGGTGACGGTACTTCCAGAGGAAGCCCCGGCTAACTACGTGCCAGCAGCCGCGGTAATACGTAGGGGGCAAGCGCTGTCCGGATTTACTGGGCGTAAAGGGTGTGTAGGCGGACTGGTGTGTCGATGGTGAAAGCTCCCGGCTCAACCGGGGAACTGCTGTCGAAACTGCCGGTCTTGAGGGCAGAAGAGGAGACTGGAACTTCCGGTGTAGCGGTAAAATGCGTAGATATCGGAAGGAACACCGATAGCGAAGGCAGGTCTCTGGTATGCTCCTGACGCTGAAACACGAAAGCCAGGGGAGCAAACAGGATTAGATACCCTGGTAGTCCTGGCTGTAAACGATGCGCATTAGGCGTGGGGGTTTTGGCCTCCGTGCCGCAGCTAACGCGATAAATGCGCCGCCTGGGGACTACGGCCGCAAGGTTGAAACTCAAAGGAATTGACGGGGACCCGCACAAGCGGTGGAGGATGTGGTTCAATTCGATGCTAC
>JBDRUN010000086.1 GCA_039801365.1 candidate division WOR-3 bacterium | reverse complement strand
CAGCCCAAGCCGGCAAGAATGCCCCTGCGGATGCCGTTACCTCAGCTTATTGCGAAGCCATGCCCCGTGCTCGTGACTGAGCCCTTGCTACTACGAGTGCCCCCGCCGGTACGGTTCCAGCGCCCGGTACAGAAACGTAGTCTGAGAACTGATACTCGGCTGAGGTCGGTACGTTGGCGACCGAAGCCACGGCCTGGGTCTGTGTTCATCGTCATGCATCCCCGGTTCTGGCCGGTCGTCAGCGCGAGTGCAGAATCCTAAACCCTGCTGTAAGTACCTGGCTCGAAGCGACGGCAGCAAGCACCAGGGCCGTCTCCTTGTTTCCCCAGCCGGTGAAGAGAACTCGATTTCGATCGATGCCTCTCGCACAGTCAAGCACTTGGCCGTCCAGTACTAGGGCGACCAGCGTATCCCGGTTCTGCACCACGCCAGCCACTGCTGAATCACCACTGGTAAGTTCAAATGATATTCTCGGCTCCGGTAGCGGCTCTACTTCGGCCTTGACTTCGTATTGTCCGTTCATCAAGATGAGTTCTCGCAACGCTACCCTGAATGACACATCGTCGCCGACCACAAGCCCGGAGTCAGGCCTGGACGAGCGCGTCGCGGTCCACAGCTCGATTCGGCCGCGCGCGAGCAAGAGCGCAAGAGCAGCCGATGACGTTCTGCGTCCCAGGGCAAGGACTAGCCGGCCGCAGCGGCGCTCAAGCCGATATTCCAAGTTCAGTCGTTCAAGCCGCCGCCGTAGCGTCGCAACCGTCTGGCCAAGTGCGGCCCTCGACAGTTTCTTTTCTGGTGCAATCATCACTTCCTGTTCGGCCACGAAAGGTGCAACAACGGTTCCCGCACGGTTGAACTGGTCGAACCTGGCCTCCCATTCCAACCCAGCCCGGACTCCGGACTCTGGGTCTTGAGTTATCCTTTCCCTGGATTCCGTGACAAACACTCGCAACGGCAGGCCAGACACACGGTCAATCTCAAGCTCACCCGCAAGCTTCTTCTGTCGCGCTGGATCAAGGATCGGAAGCCAGGGCTCGAATCGGTACCGGTACTTTTTCTTGGTCGAGTCCTGAAACATCATTTCCTTGCCTGCCAACACCTGGTTGACCTGATCAAAAATTCTGGTTTCGACACCGCGGCTGGCCCTTTGCCAGCCACCCCTAGTCTTCTCATACTGGCGCTCGCCAATAGCCCGAAACTCAACGCGCTCCAGACTATCGCCTCTGCGCCAGTAACCGGTCCACACTTCGCAGTCCGGCTTGTGCCAGAAGCCGGCGAAATCCGCACCGAGCGCGAATGGTGTAGCGGTATGGTATCTCAGCCGGAACCGGAACGACTCAAGCGCAGCCAGCCTTGACCAGGCCTGCTTCGGAGCTGTCTGTGCATCAACTGGCGGGCCGGGATTCGCAAACCGATAGCAGCTAACAACGGACAGGAAACACAAAGGACAGAACTTCAACGGTGCGGCGGACAAGAAACGGGATACGCTAGCGACAGAACCATGATCGACCATTTTACCGAGTAGTTTCGTCTTTAGTTTATCCCCTACCCTTGCTACTTCGTCGTCTCCTAGAAGTCCGCTCCGAGTCCGAAGATGAACTTCCAGCTCTTGTCGTCGGTTGCTGACAGTGGCTTGGCAAGATCAAGCTTGATGTCGAACAGCGAGATGCCGAAACGTACCCCAAACCCGACCCCAAGCTTCAGGTCCTGAAGCCGACCGTCACTCCACACCCTCATCCCTCTGCGGAAGACCATTCCGCCGTCCGCAAACAAGCTACCCCTTATTCCGCCGATTTCCAGCGGCAGGGGAAACGCCAGTTTGAGCCGGTCAACAAACGGAAAGCGCAGGTCGAGACCAATGAACCCGGCTGAAGTGCCGGTGTTGTAGTAGAACTCGCCAGGATTGTATCCCCGCACCACCAGTTGTCCGGGCGCATATTCAAGGAACCGAACCCCGCCGATGTAGTACCGGTCCGCGTCTGGACCGAACCCAGCGATTCCAAACAGGTTGGACGCAAATACAAACCTCCGGCCAAACCGCTGGTAGTTACGTAAGTCAAGGTACACATCCTGGAATATCCGGTCAGAGAAAAACGTCGCGTCGCCGCCCAGCCTGGTCCGGGTTCCGCGCGCCGGGCCGTTCTCATCCCAGAACGTGTTGTCGAACACAAACGCGCTCGACCCGTAAAAAACTTTCTCATGCCACAGCGTGTCGAGGTACCAACCTTGCTCGTAGGGTGGGTCAAGCCACGTATCGGCCTCAACTTCGCTGAAGTATCCGGTCAGTCCTGCTTCAACTCTCGTGAACCGGTCGAACGGATACGCGGCCAGCGCTTGAGCACCACGGTCCAAACTGAACACTATCTCGCTGTAAGGCACGTATAACGGAACGTCAAGAAACTGGAAAACAGCAAATCCGTAGTCAATCCTGTTTGGCAAAAGCCAGTATTGGAACACGAGGTTGGAATTAAGAATATCACCGTAAAGATCGGTGTACAGCTCAAACCGATGGTTGCCGAGCATGTCGCTGAAAGCCACATTTATCGTCCCGGCGAACCCGCCGGTTGCGCCCAGCCCGTACGATGCCGCGCCCGCGGCGTAGTCAAGGGAAAGGCTGAAACCCGCAGGCTTCACCCGCTCAAAGTCCAGCCCCTGCCGTGTGAAACGGAAAGTGTCGGTCTGTTCCTGGAATCCCGGAACCGTATCGTAAGGAATCCGCTCCAATGGGTCGAGTACGACCGCAACGTCAAACCCTACGTCGTGGAAGTAAGAAAACGCCAGCTTCCGGTCGTCGCGCGAGAGCGACAGGTAAGACACCTCACCCAGAAGGTCGGTACGACGCACCACCTGCCCTTCAGCCAGCGAGTAGCAGTATATGTTCCGTCCTGAATCGGCTCCGACGTAGAACACATAGTCTCCCGAATTGGTAAAGACTGGGTAACCGGCATCTGAGTAGCGTTCGGTTATCCTCGTCAAATGGCCGGATGCAGTACGCAGCCAGACCGCATAACGGCCCGGGGTCCACTCCTCGCCAGGGTCTGGTCGGTCAGACACGAATGCTAGGGTTTCACCACCGGGCGAAAATGCTGGGTCCTTGTCCTCGTACATGTCATAGGTGATGCGTTCCGGCTCACCACCCGACGTGCGCACAACGTAGATATCGCTGAACCCGTTCTTGAGCCCGACGAAGCTAACCCGGCTGCCGTCCGGTGAAAACATCGGTGTGTAAATTGCGTCCAGACCGAATCCGAGCCGTCGGCGCACCCGACCGCTTGCGTAATCCACGACCGCGATGTTGTCTCGACCGGCGCTCCGCGTCACAATTGCGACTGATTTCTCGTCCGGGGACCAGGCGATACCCGGCCGCAACAGGTGCATCGTCTCAAAACCGCCTGAGCGCTCGCCCCGGATCAGCCGCTTGAGCACGCTGCCGTCTAGTGCCGAAATCACGTAGCAGTCCGCATACTCCAGCCGGTCTGAGATCATCGCGATTTTGGTCCCGCTCGGCGAAATCCTGGAAGCGGTGTTATAGACTGAACCGTCCTTGCGATGGTCAGTAAGCTGCCGGCAAAGCGTATCGAAAACCACCAGCTTACCGACCTGCGGCCAGTAACGAATGCGCAGCCACTTCTCCCACTCCTCGTTCATCCGCGCAACACCCTTACCGAACACGGCATTGAACGTTCCCTCCATGTTCCGCTTGTTCTTCAGGGTATGCATGAATTCATATACCTTGTTCCGGCCATACTTCTCGGCTACGAACTCGAAGAACGACTGGCCCTCGCGGTACACAAGATACCCCATGCGGTCCGACAGCCTGTCGATCGGCACCAGTCGGTTCGCAAGCACAAGGTCTCGCATGAACACGTCCGAGCGGACGTTTGCCCAGCCGGACTGGAACTCAGCGAATCCCTCCAGTACCCACAGTGGAATCTCAAACTCACCCACTGCGCCGAGCAGCGCCGACAGTTTGGACCGGTAGAACATCTGGAATTCGAACAGATGGGCAAGCTCGTGGCCGATGACATGCCGCAGGTCATAGTACGAGCCGTTGAACGGCACGACGATTCGGTTCTTGAACAGTTCTGAGAAACCACCCACCCCCTCTTCGATGACTTCGGTGATGACATTGGTCTCGGAAAACTGGGCCGGTGAGAGATAGAGGATCAACGGGACCCGGTAGTCAAGCCCGAACCCTAGCTCTCGCTCAAAACGCTGGTAGTAGTCCTCGGCGACCTGGGCTGCAAACTCAGCCATCGTCTCGCCCCCGGGATAGAACAGCACATTGAAGTGGGTTGTGGCAAGACTCTGAAAGCTATATTCGCGGGTTTGCACCTTGTTCTTACCGAAATAGGAAAACTGGGCCAGGCCGGCACCAGCAGCCAGTAGCCAACAGCAAGTGGCCACCAGCATCCGTCTGTTGCCTGTTACTGGTTGCATGTCGCTTCTCATAGTCTCGTCGGGCACTGGTGATTGGTCACTATGTAGTTAGACCCTTCTTGCTCTGCCTACCGGCGCTTGCGGTCTGAGTCGGTGAACATGAACAGTTTATCCGCGACGACATAGCCCCAAGCCATGTCTGGCGTCGTGTGCCCGAAGCACACTTGGCCCCGGGCGTCAATCCCGACCAGACCGCACATTATCTTCCGGCGCTTGGCCTCGGCGATTACCAGAATCGCTGCGGTCGCGGCCGGTATGGTCTTCATCCGCTCGACTATGTCGCGGCCCAACCCAATGCGGACAATTGCCTCGCCGTGGCCGGTGCACGAGACCGCGCCGGAAGGACCAGCATACACTCCGGCGCCCGGAATTGCCGAGTCTCCAACCCGGCCCGGGAGCCGGCCAACAATACCGCCCGACGAAGTAGCCGCGGCCAGAACACCGTGCTTGTCGTACGCAACCGCGCCAACCGTACCCATCTTGTGCGTCTCCGAGACCGACCCGCCACCTCTCTCCTCAGCCTTAGCCCTAAGTCGAGCCGCCAGCCTCGGAAAGTAATCAGAAACTCCTTCCTCCTTGAACTTTGCCAGCCGTTCTCTGGCCCGCTCGGTTACAACGTCGTATTCTGGGAAACCCATCTGACGAGCGAATGCTTCGGCCCCACGGCCACAGAGCAACAAGTGGTCGGTCTCGGTCATAACCTTGTGTGCCAGGAGTATTGGGTTTCTGACCCCGGTCACCGCGCACACGCCGCCGAACCTTCCATCCTGGGTCATCACCCCCGCATCCATTTCAGCGACGCCTTCAAGGTTCAGGCTTGAGCCAGTCCCGGCGTTGAACACTGGGTTGTCTTCCATAATTCTTACCGTCTCCACCACAACGTCCAGCGCGTCGGCACTCTGGCGCAAGAGACGGTATCCCTTCTCCAGTGCCTCGGCAAGCCCGGCTGCTGATGCGGCTGGGTCTGGCAGTACTCCGG
The DNA here is from genome assembly GCA_039801365.1 of candidate division WOR-3 bacterium. Classification (NCBI taxonomy): domain Bacteria; kingdom Pseudomonadati; phylum Caldifarciminota; species Caldifarciminota bacterium. The sequence continues at coordinate 5,133 of JBDRUN010000086.1, read as the reverse complement.
CCCCACCCTGACAGATAAGTGCTAATGGCCCGTTCATTGCATGACGTCGGGCTCTGGGCCTCCAAGGTTCAAAGATTCTAGTGTCCAGACCTTGGACTTCTCGAGCCATCGGACCCCTGGGTCCGTTCCTTTGCTGCGGAATGTGCAGAACATTGTTCTAGTGCTGGCACTTTGGGCAGAAGTAGCTTGAGCGGTTGCCGAACCTGAGCCGTCGGACTTCTGCCCCGCAGCCTGCCCGGCACAGCTCTCCAGCGCGGCCGACCACCTTGAGCCGTCTTTGAAATCTGCCGCTCTGAGCCCCAGTACGCAAGTAGCGTCCGTCCTTGAGCGTCGTGCCACACCATCTGATACCGTCGCGCAGCACCGAACGTAGGCTACGGCACAAGCGAGCGACCTCAGCTCTGCACAAGCTTCCTGCGCGTCTTGTCGGTCGGATCCCGGCCCGGAACAACGCCTCGTCTGAGTAGATGTTACCTACACCACAGCACACCCGCTGGTCAAGCAGCAGACTCTTGATGCTTGCTTTTCTTCCTTCAAGCCTTGCGGCCAGATAACCCGCAGTGAAATCCGGTGCAATCGGCTCTGGCCCCATCTGCACCATTCCGGCAAGGCAACGAGGATACTTCTGGTTGTTGACCAGGTACACTCTACCCAAAGCTCTCGGTTCGACAAACGAAAGCGTCGCCCCACCGGAAAGCATAAACCTGGCCCGTTCAAACCTTGGCTGGGAACGGCCATTGCCGATTTCCAAATGCCCGCTCAGCCGCAGATGGAATATCAGTTCATCGCCGTTTTCCAACTCGAGGACAAGATACTTGCCGATTCTCCTCATACCGGTAATCTTTCGCCCGACAACTCCCTTTGTGAACTGCCGCACCGACGGAAAGCCAATAATATCCGGTCGGCCTACTACTACTGCGCGGACAGTCCGGCCAACCACGACCTTTGCCAGTTCGCTTCGTATCGTCTCGACTTCAGGAAGTTCAGGCACTGAAGCGGTGTCTCGGTAGTCCGTTACCAGGGTAGCAGGCCGGCAAACTGTTCACTCCTCGTGTCTTGCCGTCTGGCCACCTAGTCGCCTCACCTGCCATCGTTCTCTATTTCAATCCTGACAGCATCGTCTCGTTCGAACCCGCGGACTCAAGCAATTCCACTGCCCGTTTAACCTGCGGGTCCCGGCGCAGCCTCATCTCGTAGTCACCCCTCATGCCGGCGACCTTGGAAGCCACTTCCCGCTCAATGCTGGCCGCAAACCAGTCGCGTGCCGAGTCGAACTCGGCAGCGGTGAACTCCATCTTCTTGACGTTGCGCAGATAATCGGCGAACTCATCCAGAACCGCGGGCGTAGCAGCAAAACTCATACCCACACCGGGATGCTTCTGCACGTAGTCTACCGCGAAGTCGAAGTACGCGTCACGGTTCACCTTCATTTCGAACTCGCTCAGTTTCTCGTACGGCACGTACACGTCCGGCGCAACGGCCCCGCCGCCATAGACCGTGCGCTGCAGCCGACCCAAGGTGTGAAACAGCGCCGGCGCCGCATTCGTATCCTCAACGACTTCGTCGTTCTCATCGCGTTTACGGTTGATACAGCGGCCGGCCGGCGTGTACCAGTATGCGGTCGTGATCCTCACCGCCATATCCGCAGAAAGTGGTTCAACGTTCTGCACCGAACCTTTGCCGAACGTAGTATCGCCAAGGACTACACCCCGCTCCCAGTCCTGAATTGCGCCGGCCACTATCTCTGAGGCCGAAGCACTACCCCGGTCCACGAGGACGATCAAGGGGAAATCCGGATGCGGGTCATCGGTCTGAGCCAAGTAGCTTCGCCGGCTCTGAGGAATCCTGCCTTTAGTTTCGACGATTACCTTGCCAGCCGAAAGGAACAGATCCGCAACCTCGCATCCTTCCCGGAGCAACCCGCCGCCGTTTGACCGCAGGTCAAAGATTATTTTCTTCGCGCCCTTCTCAAACAGCGAGTCGAGCGCACGCGCAAGTTCCCGGCTTGCAACTCTGGAAAAGTCCGCCAGCCGTACGTATCCAATATCTTTCCTGATCATACCGGCATAGGGAACCGCCTTGATATTTATGACCTCGCGGGTAATCTCAACAGGAATCGGCTCACTTACCCCAGGCCGCCCGATCTTGATCCTAACCTTGGTTCCTGGTTCGCCGCGCAATACCTTGATTGCGTCTTCGGTCGTGAATCCCTTGGTTGACTTACCTTCGATTTCGACAATCCGGTCGCCGCCACGAATTCCAACCCGCTCCGCTGGCGTTCCTTCAATCGGTGCAATCACTGTCAGAACGTCACCCACGATGCCGATGTGGATGCCAATACCGCCGAAGTTCATTATAGTCCATGCCCTCCAGAAGACTGGTATGCGGGTCTAGCGACTCGAGCATTCCGCGCATCGCCGCGTTTATCAGCTTATCGGGTTCGACTGGCTCGACATAGGTGGTCAAAACAAGCCCGACTACCCGGGAGAAAAGCTGCAGGCTCTGACCCAGTGTCGCCCCCCCCTTCTCGGCCCACAACCGACCGAAAAAACCGCCCAGCAGTGCGGCCACAACAATCGAGGCGACCAACGCCGCTCTTCTTTTCATCGTTGCAACAAACCCTTTCTTTCCAAAAAGCCTTCAACCAACAAGAAAACCGAAGCAGCCAGTTGCTCCGGGGCTTGGGTGCCGTCCAGCACCTTCACCCGTTTAGGTGCCCGGCGCGCCATCCTGAGATAGCTGTTCCTGACCCGCTCATGAAATTCTACCTGTTCCTGTTCCAGCCTGTCAAGTTCGGTTGCTGCCTTGCGTTTGCGTCCGACCGAAACCGGCACGTCCACAACGATGGTCAGGTCTGGTCGTGTTCCTGCAGTTGCCAGCTTGTTTAGCCTTGAAACGACCTTCTCGCCCAGCTCCCGTCCCGCACCCTGGTACGCAACCGATGATTCGGCATACCGGTCAAGTACTACTATCCTGCCAGCCGTAAGCCAGGGAAGTATTTTCTCCCGCACGTGCTGATTACGGCTTGCGAGGTAAAGAAACAGCTCGGTTCTAGCATCCATCGCACGATTCGCCGGGTCAAGGAGTATGTTGCGGATGCGCTCGCCAATTTCAGTTCCGCCAGGCTCACGTGAAAACTCACACGGCAACCCGCGCTTCCGCAGTGCCTTGACCAGTAACTCTGCCTGGGTTGACTTGCCTGAGCCCTCGACGCCTTCGAATGTTATCAGGACCCCACGCATCTTGACCGCTGTTGCCTGTCAGCTGACAGGCGACAGCCGGATGTTGGTCATTTCTTCTTGTTTCCGTATCTCCTGATGAACGCCTCGGTCTTGTCGCGGCAGACGTCATCCGGGAACTGGACTGGCGGCGTCTTGAAGAAATAGCTTGAAGGTTCAACGATGCTACCCGATAACCCATTGTCCAGCGCCAGCTTGGCGCAACGGACAGCATCAATCATCACGCCGGCCGAGTTCGGTGAATCCCACACCTCAAGTTTCAGTTCAACGTTCAGTGGCACGTCACCGAACGTTTGCCCTTCCATCCGCAGGTAACACCACTTCCGGTCCTTGAGCCAGGGCACGTAATCCGACGGCCCGACGTGGACGTTCTCCGCACCGAGGTCGTACTTCAAGAGCGAAGTTACCGCACCGGTCTTGGAGATCTTCTTCGAAGCCAGCCGGCTGCGCTCCAACATATTCATGAAGTCGGTATTCCCGCCAACGTTGAGCTGAGATGTCCTAAGAAGCTTCACACCGCGGTCATTGAAGAGCGACACCAGCGTCCGGTGTACGATCGTTGCACCGACTTGAGACTTGATATCGTCTCCCAGCACCGGCAGACCGGCTGCCTTGAACCGGCGATGCCAATACCGCTGCGAGGCAATGAAAACCGGAATCCCGTTCACAAACGCGCACCCAGCCTTGAGTACCTGCTCTACGTACCACTTAGTCGCCTCTTCGGACCCGACCGGTAGGAAGTTCACCACCACATCTGTCCGGGTCTGTTTAAGGATTCGCACGATGTCCGCGGTCGGCCCGGGGGCTTTCTCGATAATCTGCGACAGATAGTATCCGAGTCCATCATGGGTCATACCCCGGATTACCTTGACTCCGGACTTCGGTACGTCGGCAAATTTCCAAGTATTGTTCGGATACGTGAAGATGGCCTGCGACAGGTCCTTTCCCACCTTACGCTTGTCAATATCAATACCGACTGTGAATTCGATATCCGAAATGTGATAGCCACCAAGGTTCACGTGCATTATTCCTGGTATCGAATCGCCGTCCTTGGCGTTCCGATAGTAATGCACGCCCTGGACCAGACTACTAGCGCAGTTACCGACACCGATGATGCCGACTCTCAACTTAGGCATGATGCCTCCTTACAGATTCCAGCATGAGCTAGGAAGATAGGCGTATTCCTGCTGGCTGTCAAGTGCGTGCGAACAAGCGCATGCCCAAGGCGGCTTGAGCGCCGCTACGACTCAGTTGGGCTCCATCTTCTACCAGCGGTTACCGGACGAGTAGCCTCGGTTGCGTCCACCCCGGCGCTGGCCGCCGGAACGGCCACCGAAACCGCCGCGGCGCCCGCCCTCGGTGCGCTCGCGCGCCGCGTTGACCGTGATTGGCCGGCCGTCCAGACTATGCTGGTTCAAGGCAGCAATCGCAGCTGCTGCGGCCGCATCCTGGGCCATCTCGACGAACGCGAATCCTCTCGAGCGGTCGGTGAACCTGTCTTTGACGATGTTTACCGACGAAACTTCGCCGTGCTGGGCAAACAGATCACGCAACTGGTTCTCGGTTGCGCTGAATGGAAGGTTCCCGACGAATATCCGCTTGGCCATCTGTTTCCTCCGGTCAGTTGTTGCTTGAGAATCGTTCCAGTGACCAACGGGTCTTCGCAGTGCTGACCGGTGGGTTCTGAACGCCCACAAGCGTCTTCGGGCCCGGCTGATTCTAGGCCGGGTACGGACCCGCGATACCCGACAGCCAATCCTAAGCCGCACCGCCCCAAAGTCAAGGGGTCGCGTTGCCTCACCAAAAATGTACTCGAAGCTACCCCGTTGCCTCACGTAAGAAAAGTACTCGAAACAGGAGGCATAATCTGACCAGCCCTTACCATGAAAGGAGT